>CANRMK010000231.1 GCA_947631715.1 uncultured Acetatifactor sp. | reverse complement strand
TTTCCCGCCATAATTCTTCATTTTGAAATGTGTTATAGATATTAAAAATGTAACCTGAGTATTCTTCTTTCTCAGGTCTTTCTAATTGTATCAAGAATTCTGCTAAAAGCAGCCCCTGTTCCGTTATCATGATCTGCTTTTCATAGGTGGCATCATCGTTTTCCTCCTCCAGCCACCCTACATTCTTGGCACAAAATTTCCGAAGGATCGAAGTTGCAAGCTCAGTATGATTTTTCATGGGGCCGGTTTCCTCATCCGCCTCCAGGGAAACATGATTCTCCAATAAATAGATCGCCAATGCATCTCTGATCTGATTGCGCGGAATCCGGTAAGAAATTTCTCTTTCATACTGCTCATAAATCAGCCGCAGGCACCGTGAATATAGTCTTTGGTTGCTATTGCTGGCAAGATAATTAAAGAAATTCTCAGGTATGGCGTTAAAAACATTGTTCTTCTGTCGGGTAAGATCCATATTCTCCCTCATACTTTTTTCTGTTCCATTCAAAGTGACATCTAAAGTGGCATCATAAATGTCACTTTTATGCTGAGGCCTGTATAAGATATTCTTAAATCCATGTTCCAGCATTTCGCAGGAATCGGAAACAGGTCTGATCTGCAATATATGCCCTCACTCTTTATCGAATTTTTTATCTGAATTATATCATTTATTTATTTTACTCTACTATGCTATACCTCAAAAAGCAACGGTAATTATCAATATTTCTTATTTCCAAAGCATTTCTATCATTGTATCAGCCCATGCTTTTTCAATCTGGAACGTATAGCGCCATTTGTACGATCATGCGCTTTTGCTATCTCAGAAATCTTCAGGCCAGAAGCATATTCTTCATCCAGCTGTCTATCCTCTTCCTCTGTCCATGAGGCTCCGGCTCCATCGGGTCTGCTCATCTTGCGGTTGTATTCCACTCGGTCAAAAGATACTGCGGAAGTATTATCATCTTCTACAATACTTGTGACAGCGTCAGGATTTTCCTCCATAAAAGCAGTGACTGCTTCTATAAATCTATTCCCATACTTCTCGTATTTAGCCCCGCCTACTCCGGATACATTTAACATTGTCTCTTTATCTGTCGGAGCCTTGATGCTCATATCGATCAACGTTTTATCGCTAAAGATGATATATGGCGGCAGCCCTTCCTCTCTGGCAATGGAAAGTCTAAGCTGCCGAAGGATCTCAAATAATTCATATCCCGCCCGTGTTAGAGAATCCGTGCTCTTTCTGCTGCGGCTCTTTGTCCGACGTTCAGGTTCTCTATCCTGATATGTTCGTATCAAAATATGCGTATTCGGATCCTTCAGCGGTTCTATGGCACCCATGCGGATCACACTGTATTTATCCTTAGTCTTATATAGATATCCATCCAAAAGCAGCTGGCTGATAAGTAATCTCAGTTCCGATTCAGATCGGTTCTTTAACGAGCCATATGTTCTATATTGATCGGTCCCAAGTTCCTTTAACCTTGCTCTGTTCGCGCCAAGGAGCGTACCAATAACGATATTCAGACCATATCGCCCTTTTGTCTCCCATACACAGTTGATGACAAGCTTTGCGTCCTCTGTCATATCGATCTCAGTATATCCTTTATGACAGTTCCCACAATTGTCACAAGGCACATTCCTTTTCTCACCAAAATATTCCAGAATATAGTTACGCAGGCATCCCGAAGTCCGGCAATACCCTTCCATGACTTGAAGCCTTTTTGCATCGCTCTGTCTGATCAGATCGATATTTTCATCAGAGATGTCCGTAAAATCCTTATGCTCAAGCAGGAACTTGTTCATCATAATATCCTGTGCCGAGAAAAGCAAGATACATTCAGACGGTTCCCCATCTCGTCCTGCCCGCCCTGCCTCCTGATAATAATTTTCCATACTCAGAGGCATGTTGTAATGAATCACAAACCTCACGTTAGATTTGTCAATACCCATCCCGAACGCATTTGTCGCAACAATGACAGGACTCCTGTCATAGATGAAATCATTCTGGCTTGTCTTTCTCTCATCATGATCCATTCCGGCATGATATCTTGCAACAGAGACTCCCGCAGCGAAAAGCAATTCGAACAATGCATCCACATTTTTTCTGGTAGCACAATATATTATCCCACTGTCATCCGGATGTTTCCTGATATACTCCAGCACATAGTCATCTTTTCGTTTGATCGTCTCCACATCAAAATACAGATTGTCACGATCAAATCCGGTCTCGACAATCTTCGGCGCATGTAATTTGAGAACACATGCAATGTCTGTCTTTACTTCCTCTGTTGCAGTTGCCGTAAAAGCACTGACGATCGGCCTTTTCGAAAGTCGGTCTATAAAATCTACGATTTTCAGGTAACTCGGTCTGAAGTCCTGCCCCCACTGAGAGATACAATGTGCCTCGTCCACCGTTACCATTGAGATGTCGATCCTGCCTGCAAAATTCATAAACTCATGGCTCGCGAGACGCTCCGGCGCTACATACAGAATTTTGTATGTTCCCGCCAAGGCTTTTGCATAAACCTTTGCCAGCTGTGCTTCCGTCAAAGAGGAATTGATATATCCTGCATGTATCCCGGCTTCATTTAAGGCCTTGACCTGATCCTGCATAAGGGATATAAGCGGAGATATGACAATCGTGATACCAGGAAGCAGCATCGCCGGCACCTGATAGCAGATAGATTTGCCGGAACCCGTCGGCATAATGGCGAGAACATCTTTTCCGCCTGCGATTGCCTCAATGATTTCCTTCTGACCCGGTTTAAAGGTATCATATCCAAAATATAGTTTTAAGGCTTCTCGCGCATCCATACTACCATTCCTTCCTATCCGCCATTCTCCAGTTCTTCCAGCTTTGTCATTAGCAGCAAAAGCGATCGCACGGTCAAATGTCTCTTTATATCGATTTATCTGAAATTCCATATCCCAGTCATCCGGCATATCCATAAGACACACAGCCCTGTCAGCCTTACCGGTTTTTAAGATATTCTCTGCTCTGTCAAAGATCCATGTTCTTAAATGTTCTTGCTTATATCATCTACCCACATTCTAAAACTGAAAATAGATAAATGTAGAAGCATCATATTCTGGCCCGTAAACGCCAAAAATGACAACGGTAAAAATCAGACCATAATATACCAACCATCGGAACCATATATTCTGCCTGCCCAGCATTCCCTTGATATCCACCCGTTTCCGTTTCCAATCATCCACCAGCATCAGCAGTGCCAGACTCAGCAGCATAACGAAAAAATCCTTTTCCGATAAGACTAGTGTATTGATGCCAAGTAAATTATCCGGGTCAAAGAATGTAAAAAGCCCTATATTCGTAATGCTCTGCCATAGCATCCGCAGCGCCGTAGTCAGATCGTCCGCACGGAAAAAGAGCCAGGCAAAATCTATGAAGCCGAATGTGATACCTCTCTGAAGCAGACGGTAGCTGCCGCAATCCGTACGAATATGCAGCCGTTCTTGCAGTCCAGCGCGAAGCGGCCGAATCAGGTCCCCCACCACCTGATAAAGTCCGTTCAGCAATCCCCAGACCACATAATTCCAACCGGCTCCATGCCACAGACCGCTCAAGGCAAACGTCAGAAGCAGATTACGGTACTTTTTCCATTTTCCATGGCGATTTCCCCCCAACGGGATATAAATATAATCCCGAAACCATGTGGTAAGAGAGATATGCCAGTTGCGCCAGAATTCGCTGACTGATACAGCATAATAGGGACTGTGAAAATTCTTTGTCAGGGCAACACCCAGAACACGCGCTGCGCCCACTGCAATATCAGAATACCCTCCGAAATCGCAGTATATCTGAAAGGCAAAAAGGACGGTCGCCATACCGATCTGCAGACCGGTATAGTCGGGATAATGATCGTATACTTCGGTGACCAGAATGGCGATCCGATCAGCAATGACCAGCTTTTGGAAAAATCCCCATCCCATCAGGAGCAGTCCGCTTTTGACCCTTTCCGGGTCAAAATAGTGTTCCTCCCGCAGCTGATGCATGAGATTCCTGCTGCGCTCGATCGGCCCGGCCACTAACTGCGGAAAAAAGGATAGGAACAAGGCATAACGAAAAAAATTCTTTTCCGCGGAAATGTCGCCGCGATAAATGTCAAACAGGTATCCCAGCGCCTGAAAGGTATAGAAAGAAATACCTACCGGCAGAATCACATCAAA
>CANRMK010000230.1 GCA_947631715.1 uncultured Acetatifactor sp. | reverse complement strand
AGCAGTGTGATCAAGCACACTATCCGGGGCGATGCCAATATCACCGACGATGTCCAGAGCATCCGCAACCTGATGAATATGAACTATGATATTAAGCGCTAGACTTGCTTGCTGGCCTTGGATCTTAAAATTTTGCAGGTAAGATCCAGGCCGGCACAGATGCTGCGCCATAAAAACAGAATGACAGCGGCTCTTTGGGCTGGTAAAACAGGGGCATCACTTTTTGCAGACAGAGGATCTGGAAAAGTGGATGCCCGTTATTTTGCTGTAGACCTGATTCCGGTTTAGGAGTCGCATCTTCGGTAACAGTTCAGCCATTCCGTCATATTCAGCCCGGTAATGTCGATGTTCTCCCGGCAGACCGTTGGAGCACGTCGGCACTTGGCGAGGTACTCTCGAGCCTAGTACCGTTACGTGCGGAACCGAGCGGAAGCGCGTCTGCCGGGAGAACATCGGCAGTACCGGGCGTGACTTGCAAGGGAATGGCTGAACTGTTACCATCTTCGCACATTTCCCGAATTTCTGGTAGCAGAATCCCGAAAAAGAGAGTAGAATAAAAGCATATCGATAAGGCGGAACATCCCGCTGAAGCGGAATGTTAGGAGGTTAGTATGAAAATATCGGATCTGATGGCCGGTCTGGACTATACCTGTGTCCGCGGCTCCGTGGAAACGGACGTGACAAGTGTGGTTTACGACTCCCGCAAGGTGTCTGCCGGATGCTTTTTTCTGTGCATCGAGGGGGCTAATTTTGACGGTCATGCTTTCGCTGCGGACGCGGTTGCGGCGGGCGCTGCCGCTTTGCTGACGTCGAAACCCGTGGATCTTCCCGAGGACTGCTCTGTCACGGTGATCTCGGTGGAGAACACCCGCTACGCCATGGCCTTTGTCTCGGCGGCCTGGTTCGGACACCCGGCCGAAAAGCTGAAAGTCATCGGCATCACCGGGACCAAGGGAAAGACCACCACGACTTACCTGGTGAAATCCATTTTGGAAAACGCCGGGTACAAGGTGGGACTGGTGGGGACGATTGAGGTGATCATCGGTGACACTCATATCCATGCGGACAATACCACGCCGGAGTCCTATCTGCTTCAAGAATACTTCGCAAAAATGGCGGAGGCGGGACTTGACACGGTAGTCATGGAGGTTTCCTCCCAGGCTCTGATGCTCCACAGGACCCAGGGCTTTGTGTTTGATTACGGAATCTTTACAAATCTGGAACCGGATCACATCGGGCCTAACGAACACGCAAGCTTTGAGGAATACCTGGCCTGCAAAGGGCTTTTGTTCAAACAGTGCAGAGTGGGGATCGTAAACGGCGATGACAGCCACTGGAGGCAGGTGATCGAGGGACATACCTGTGAACTGGAGAGCTTTGGCCTGGGGGAGGATTGCATGCTTCGGGCGGAGGACCTTACGCTGGTGCACAAGCCCGGTGAACTGGGAGTAAGATTCCATGTAAAGGGCCTGATGGACCTGGAGGCGGAGGTACAGTCTCCCGGACGGTTCAGCGTCTATAATGCTCTGGCGGCCATCGCCATCTGCCGTCATTTCCAGGTGGATACGGAGGACATTCGGAAAGCGCTGCTGGCGGCAAAGGTGAAAGGGCGCATTGAGATGGTAAAGGTGTCCGATCGCTTTACCCTGCTCATTGACTATGCCCATAACGCTATGGCGCTGAAGAGCCTGCTTACGACTTTAAGAGAGTATGAGCCGAACAGGCTGGTATGCGTGTTCGGCTGCGGCGGAAACCGCTCCAGGCAGCGCCGGTTCGAGATGGGTGAGGTCAGCGGCAATCTGGCGGATCTGACCGTTATCACATCCGATAACCCCAGGTTCGAGGAGCCCCAGGCCATTATCGATGATATCAAGACAGGCATGGCCAGGACAAAGGGAAAATATGTTGAGATCTGCGACCGGAAAGAAGCCATCCGCTATGCCATTTCCCACGGAAAAGAGGGAGACATTATCGTGCTGGCGGGGAAAGGCCACGAGGATTATCAGGAGATCAAGGGCGTGAAGTATCCCATGGACGAGAGGGTGCTGATCCGGGAAATATTGGACGAGGGGACAATAAATATTTGATATTTTGCAGACTATATAGTTGACTTTTATACTACATTTAATTATAATATGTTGTATGAAAGTAAATAAAAGAGAAATCATTGAAAAAAAATTAATGCAAAATCAAGGGGTTATACAGATTTCAGATATTGTTGCCGAGGGCATTTCAAAACAGTACGCAATTCAGTATTTGCAGGAAAGAAATTGTGAAAGGGTTGCAAAAGGCGTATATCTGGCGCCGGATACGTGGCAGGATGATCTGTATCTCATTTCTCTGCAGTATAAGAAAATTATCTATTCCCACGGTACAGCCTTGTATCTGCTGGGGCTATCAGAACGAGAGCCAGTCTGTTTTACTGTTACTGTACCGAGAGGATATAAGGTAGATTATAATGGAAAGAGCCCGCTGAGAACGATCTCGGCGGTTGCAGAACGTTATTCCCTGGGGATGGATACTGCTGTTACACTGTATGGACATACTGTTCCATGCTATAATGCAGAACGAACTCTGTGCGATATTTTCAGGGCAGATGTAGAAATGCAGGAAAAACAATTTGCCGTAAGAGAATATCTGAAAGGGAAGAAAAATCTGCCAAGACTCATGGAATATGCCAGAATGCTTCAGGTAGAAAAAAAGATCAGACCATATATGGAGGCGTTGTTGTGATTCGTACATCAAGGCAATTAAAAGCGCTGGTAAGAAATAAATCTCACGGTGACAATGCCAAGGCTATGACGTTGATTCGAAATTTTGTTATGGAAAGATTTTTGGAGCGGATGTCTTTATCGGATTATAACGACAATTTAATCTTAAAGGGTGGTTTGCTGGTTGCTTCTATGGTGGGACTGGATAATCGGGCAACCATGGATATAGATACTACGATACGAAATTATGATTTATCGGCAGAAGAGGCAGGAAAAATGATAGAGGATATTATTGCTGTTCCTCTTGATGATGGAATACGGTTTGCCGTTAAGAGTGTCGAAAGTATTATGGACGAAGCAGAATATCCGGGTATCCGTTTTAAATTAGAGGCGGCGCTGGATACCATGAAAACTCCTTTAAAAATTGATATTTCCACAAATGATGTAATTACTCCAAGAGAAGTAAATTACGAATATAAGCTGATGTTTGAGGATCGCAGTATATCCATATTGGCTTATAACCTTGAAACGGTATTGGCGGAAAAGATGGAGACCATAATCTCAAGAGGAACGTTAAATACAAGGATGAGAGATTACTACGACCTCATGATCTTAAATGTTGTCAAATCAGATGCGATCAATTACGCTAATTTGGCGAAAGCCCTTGAAGCTACGTGCAGAAAAAGAGATTCCTATGATCTTTTATCGACCTCAAAGCGTATTTTGACACAGATCCGATTGGATGCCGGACTAATGGAACAATGGGGAATCTATCAGCGTAAATATGATTACGCTGCAGAGTATCAGTGGGAAGATGTTGTAAAAAATGTGGAGCAATTATTTGAAAAAATGTGAGAACTTGAAGAAAATAGATTATTTTATAAGAAAAAGAGGCACAGCGGCCCGCTGAAATTGGAAACGATCTAGTAGAGAAAGCCCTTAAGCAGAACTTCTCGTAAAGGTTATTTTTAGAAAGCAGAATCAGAACAAAAATGGCAGATCATGGAAGCATGATCTGTTTTTTTCTTGAAATTCCGACTTTCAAGCAAACAGAGATGGCCTGATACAACTAAACCGCAGAAACAGACCGGTCTGCGGAAAATGCCCCGGCGGATGCGGCTATGGGGCAGGAGGAAGAAGTATTTGTAACAGTTCAGCCCTCTGTCGTATTCAGCCCGGTAATGTCGATGTTCTCCCGGCAGACCGTTGGAGCACGTCGGCACTTGGCGAGGTACTCTCGAGCCTAGTGTCCGTTACGTGCGGAGCCGAGCGGAAGCGCGTCTGCCGGGAGAACATCGACATTACCGGGCGTGACTTGCAAGGGAAAGGCTGAACTGTTACAAGTATTTCAAAAAAATTTCTTTAAACGGTAGATTTTTCACGAAATATGGATTATAATAAATCCATGATTTTGTGAACTCATGATTTCAGAGCGATGAAAGTAAGCTTTCGAACTGCTTATTGGCGCGGTATCACG
>CANRMK010000229.1 GCA_947631715.1 uncultured Acetatifactor sp. | reverse complement strand
GGAGGCGGCGCTGCATCTGTCTTTGGAGCAGGGGAGGGCGAAAGTGATCGTATACGCCACATCTGTCCATGAGAATGCCGAGATCGTGCTGACGGCAGGGGACAGGGTTGTCCTGAAGGAAACGGCAAGGCTTTCGCCGGTGGATATTTATGAAAAGGAACTGAATGTGGGGGACGTAAGGGAGGAAGAGCTGAGAATCGGCGTGTACGCGGAGGGCAGCTGCCTTGTACAGTACTGTCCTGAGACGCCGCAGATCCCTAAAATGCCGGAGCCTGCCCAGGCGGCAAAAGAGCCGGAGGAGATCATGACCAACGAGGAGCTGTATCTCACCGGACAGCACATTGAACAGTACCGCCACGCCACTTATCTGCCGGATCCCTATTATCTGGAGGGGCTTAAGCGCGACCCGGGGGACATTAGGATCAATAACGCTTACGGAGCCCTGCTCATGAGGAGAGGGCAGACGGAGCAGGCGGAGGGGTATTTCCGCAGGGCGCTGGAACGCCTGACCTGGAAGAATCCCAATCCGTACAACAGCGAGACTTATTATCTGCTGGGCTTGGATCTGTTTTATCAGGAGCGTGAGACGGAAAGCTATGACGCTTTCTATAAGGCAGCCTGGAGCAATGAGCAGCAGGAGATGTCATTTTATTATCTTGCGGCGATCTCGGCCAGGGAGGGAAAGTACGAAGAGGCGCTTGCATTCGCAGAGAGGGCCCTGGTGAAGAACGCCCACAATATCAAAGCCAGAGGGCTGAAAGCGTATCTTTTGAGAAAGCTTGGAAAGTATGAAAAAGCCGCGGACTGGCTGGAGGAGAACCTGGCGTTAGATCCCTTTGACTTTGTCTCCTGCCGCGAGGCTCTCCTCCTTGCGGGAGCGGAAAAACTGCCGGGAGAGGAAAAACTGCCGGGAGAGGACAGGAAAGCTTCCCGGGGCGGAGAAGCGGACACAGGATTTCCCGGCAGGCTGCTCCGGGATAAAATGAGAGATTTCCCGGAAAATTACCTGATGACGGCCAGGGATTACGCGGAGTTCGGGGCATACCGGGAAGCCATTGAGATCCTGCAGGAGTGCCGGAAGGAATATCCCATGCTCACTTATTATGAGGCATATTATCGCAGCAAGCTGGGGGAGGAAGTGTCGGAGCTTCTTAAGAAGGCGGAAGGACAGCCTTCGGATTATTGTTTCCCCAATAAGCCGGAGGACATTCCGGCGCTGCGCTTTGCCGTGAGCCGGGGCTGTAAGGCAAGGGCAGGCTATTATCTGGGCAATCTGTACTATGACAAGCTGCAGTGGAGGGAAGCGCTTGCGCTGTGGGAGGATTCCGCCAGGGCGGACAGTACTTTCCCTACGGTTTTCCGCAACCTGTCGCTGGTCTACTACAATAAGTGCAGGGAACCTCAGAAGGCCAGGGAAGCCATGGAGAGAGCCTTTTCGCTGAATCCTTCAGATGCGCGGATCTTTTTGGAGCTGGATCAATTGTATAAGAAGCTGGGATGGACCTTTGAGGAGCGACTGGCAAACTATGAGGCACATCCGGAGGTGATAGACGGAAGGGACGACCTCTACATTGAATACATAACGCTTGTAAATATGTGCGGTGATCACGAGAAAGCGTATCACTGTATCATGGGCAGGAAGTTCCATCCCTGGGAAGGCGGAGAGGGCAAGATCACTACACAGTACACGATAGCCCTGCTGGAGATGGCGAAAGCGGCCCTGGGCAAAGGGGACTTTGCAAGGGCGGAGGAGCTGCTGCGGAAGGCCCTGATCTATCCGGAGAATCTGGGAGAGGGGAAGCTGGAAGGCACCAAGGATAACCATCTGTACTATCATCTGGGACTTGCGCTGGAAGGACAAGGCAGAGCGGAGGAAGCCGCAGAGTGTTACCGGACTGCCACTGTGGGTACAGACGAGCCTGCCGGCGCCATGTATTATAACGATCAGCCTGCGGATATGATTCTCTATCAGGGGCTGGCCTATCTGAAGCTGGGCAGGACAAAGGAGGCCAGATCCCGCTTCTACCGGCTGATCGATTACGGGGAGAGACATTTGGAGGACCGGGTGAAGATCGAATATTTCGCCGTGTCCCTGCCGGAATTCCTGATCTTTGACGAGGACTATACGGCTAGAAACCGCGCCCACTGCTATTATCTGATGGCGCTTGGGAATCTGGGGCTTGGAGACAGGAAGCAGGCGGCCCGCTTTCTCGGCGAGGCTGCGGCCATAGAGCCCTCCCATATGATGTGCCGGATCTATGGGGAGGACCTGGCGGCTAGCACTCCAGGGGAAAGCTTTGATGGACATTCGTTATGCGCAAAGACCAGCGCGGAAATGAGGTACAGAAATGGCGGAGAGAAAGAAACAGGGGATCAGGAAGATCGAGCATCCCGACAGGGCGCTGTCCTATTTTAAGCCGGAGAAAAAGGTGCTCTTTCTGATTGCCATCGGGGGCATCGGCTTTAACGGAGGCATGATCGCGGGCCCCTACTTTGAGGGGCGGCTGGCGCAGTGCCTGTACGACTGTATCCAGGGGCGGGCTGGCAGCAGGGATATGCTTAAGCTTGCGGGCGTATATCTGGCGGTGATCCTCTTTGTCCAGCTCATGAGGACCGTAAAGAGGCTTTACGGGGCCAGGCTGCGCAACGACCTGTGCCGCAGCATGCGCCATATGCTCTACAACGGCATTGTCCATATGACAAGGGAAGAGGCCGCCCATGAGAGCACCGGCGCCATCATGACCAAGGCGGTGGCGGACGTGGACGCCAGCGCCGGGGGAATGCAGCAGGTGACGACGGAGATCTTTGACACCGGCGTGCTTCTGGGCTCTTATCTTTTTATGCTCTTTGCCTATGACTGGCGGCTTACGCTGCTTGTCTGCCTGTTCCTCGTGCCGGCGTATGTGATCGCCCTGAGCCTGAAAGGCCCTATCACCAGGATCAATGAAAAATATAAGCAGACGGCGGGCCGCCTGAATCAGGAGACCATGGACCGGGTCAACAATGCCGTCACATACCGGGTGTACGGGAGAGAGGGCGAACGGGACGCCTCCTATGAAAATATCCTGACGGAATATGAGAGGAACGCAGTCAGGTCCAATCTGTGGGGAAATGCCACGGGGCCTGTCTATAACACGATTGCCATGAGCGGCGTCCTCTTTATCATATGGTTCGGCGGGAAAAATGTTCTGGGAACGGGCTGGACATCGTGGGATATCGGCGTGTTTGCCACCTATGTGTCCTGCTTTACCAAATTTGCCCAGAAAGTCTCCATGTCCGCCAGAATGTTCAACAATATGCAGCGGGCGCTGGTGTCCTGGAGGCGGATCAAGCCGCTGTTCCGAGAATATGTGGAGCTGCCGCTTCCTGCCAAAGAGGAAACGGTGGCCTGTGTCAGCGCAAAGGACGCTGCGGTGCATTATCCCGGGTATGAGCCTGTGCTCCAGGGAATCACCTTTGAGGCCAGAAAGGGCCAGGTGATCGGTGTCACGGGCGCCATCGCCTGCGGAAAGACGGCCCTCGCCAAAACCTTTATCGGAGATGCGGCCTATGAGGGGAGCATCTGCCTGGACGGGCGGGAGCTTAAGGACATGGACGATGTGGAGAAAAGCGGGCTGATCGCCTATATGGGACATGAGCCGGAGCTTATGAGCGACAGTGTCCGGGAAAATATCCTGCTGGGAGAGAACAGGGATCCGGCGCCGTATCTGAAGATGGTACATATGGACGGAGAGGTGGGGCTCATGCCGCAGGGGGAGGACACCTATGTGGGAAGCGGGGGGCAGCAGCTCTCCGGCGGCCAGCAGGACAGGATCTCACTGGCGCGGACGCTCTGCCACAGCAGGAATATCATGGTCCTGGACGATCCTTTTTCCGCTGTGGATCAGAAGACGGAGCGGGAGATCTTCGGGGAGCTGAGACGGCTTTCCAGGGACCGCATCGTGATCCTATTGTCCCACAGGCTGGCGCTGTTTCCGGAGACGGACGGAGTGCTGTTTCTGCACGACGGAACGGGGACTTTCGGCACCCACGGACAGCTCCTTAAGGAAAACCCGGAATATGCGGCTCTCTACCGCACACAGCAGAGTTAGCAGGAGAAAGGCAGGCTTTTGATATGTTTCGGATTCTTGGCAAACTGATACGGAAATCCCGTGGGACGGTGGCTTTGACTATGCTGGTCATTGTGGCTTCCGTGATCATGACGCTGAT
>CANRMK010000228.1 GCA_947631715.1 uncultured Acetatifactor sp. | reverse complement strand
ATAACACAAAATGTTCAGTATCGAAACCATTTTCATAACGTTTTGTGCCTGAGCGAAGCGAAAGGAATGGATATAAAAATGGAAAGTGTGAAAGAACTGCTGCTTCTTCTGGTGGCCTCTTCTCTGGTGAGCAATGTAGTGCTGAGCCAGTTTTTGGGGCTGTGCCCCTTTCTGGGAGTGTCCCGCAGGACAAATACTGCGGCGGGAATGGGCGCGGCCGTGATCTTTGTCATTACTCTGGCCAGCGCGGCAGCGGGTGTGATCTATAAATATGTGCTGCAGAGATTTCATGTGGAATATCTGGAGACGATCGTCTTTATCCTGGTGATCGCGGCGCTGGTACAGTTTGTGGAGATGTTCTTAAAGAAGTTCATGCCGGGGCTGTACCGGGCGCTGGGCGTCTATCTGCCCCTGATCACGACGAACTGCGCGGTGCTGGGTGTGGCGCTTACCAATGTGCAGAAAGAGTATGGGATCCTTGCGGGCGTGGTAAACGGTTTCGCCACTGCCGTGGGATTTACCATCGCCATTGTGATCCTGGCCGGCATCCGTGAGAAGCTGGAGTACAACGATATCCCCAGGCCGTTCCGGGGAATGCCGGTGGTGCTTCTTACCGCCGGGCTGATGGCGATTGCTTTCTGCGGATTTTCAGGTCTTCTGTAAAAGGAGGTTTCAATGAGTGTAGTGGGGATTGTGGCGGCTGTGGCAGTGGTCGGAGCCACAGGCATATTTGTGGGACTGTTCCTGGGCGCCGCCGGGCTGAAATTCAAGGTGCAGACAGACGAAAGGGAAGAGGCCGTGCTGAACGCGCTGCCCGGAAACAATTGCGGCGGCTGCGGCTATGCCGGCTGCTCCGGCCTGGCTGCGGCTATCGCAAAGGGAGAGGCGCCTGTCAATGCCTGCCCTGTGGGCGGAGACACCGTGGGGCAGAAGATCGCGTCCATTATGGGAGTCAGCGCGGAGAGCGCCGGGCGCAAAACGGCGTATGTGGCCTGCCAGGGAACCTGTGAAAAGGCCGGGACAGACTATGAGTATACAGGGGCAGAGGACTGCCGCATGATGAGCTTTGTGCCCGGTGGCGGTCCGAAGAGCTGCAAAAGCGGCTGCCTGGGCCTGGGGACCTGTGCGCGGGTGTGTCCCTTTGGAGCCATCCGCGTGGAAAATGGCGTTGCGGTGGTGGATAAGGAGGCGTGCAAGGCCTGTGGGAAATGTGTGGAGGCCTGCCCAAGGCATCTGATCTCCCTGATTCCCTATGGGGCAAAGCGGGCGGTTGCTTGCGCATCCTTCGACAAAGGGCCCGTTACCATGAAAGCATGTCAGGCGGGCTGTATCGGCTGCGGTATCTGCGCCAGGAACTGTCCTGCCCAAGCCGTTACGGTCACGGATTTTCATGCGGTGATCGATCAGGAAAAATGTACAGGCTGCGGCCTCTGTGCGGAAAAATGTCCCAGAAAGGCTATTGTAGAGCTGTAAGGAGGAGAGTGTCATGCGGCTGCCGGATGACTATAATGACCGCTCGGGAATGAGCCCGGCGGTAGTGATGAGCATTGTGGCTGTCACACTGTTTGTGGCAGCGGTCTTTGTGGCGGTGCTTCTGGCGAACAGCAGCAGGCGCGGAGGGCGTGACAACAGGACGCCGTCGGAAAATTCCTCTCCGATCATTGCGGAATCCGCTGCGGAGGACGGCGCCGGGGAGGCGTCCTCTGAGGGCCTGCGGCCGGAGGATCTGGATTTCTGGGACATGTATCCGGTTCAGGAGACTCAGGAGCCCGCGGAGGAAACGCCGATTCCTCAGGAAACAGTTGAGAACGATCCCGCCACGGACGGACGCCACACAAAGGTGACTAATCCGGACGGAAGTGAGGACTGGGTGCTGATCAGCCCCTATCTGCCCAAGCATGAGTACGACTTTACACAGCTGGTCTGCCAGTCCGGCATCATGAAGTATTACAGGGATGGGTCGCAAGTCTCCTACGAGGGGATCGAACTGTCGGAAGTCCAGGATTACGTGGATTTTACGGCAGTGAAAAAGGCAGGCATAGATTTTGTGATGCTCCGGGCGGGCACCCGTGGCTACGGCACCGGACAGCTTGTGGTGGACGATTACTTTGCGGATAATCTGCGGAGGGCCAGCGATGCGGGACTGGAGGTGGGCGTCTACTTTTATTCCCAGGCCATTACGGAAGAGGAGGCAGTGGAGGAGGCCAATCTTGTGCTCGAAAGTATCGGGGAGTACCGGATCAGCTATCCGGTGGCTTACGTGACGGAAAGGATCGTCAACGACTCCGCCAGGACGGACGTGCTGACCAAAACAGAGCGGACAGCCATTGCAAAGGCGTTTCTGGACACTGTGCAGGAGGCCGGGTACAAGGCGCTTCTCTATGGAAGCAAGGAATGGCTGATCAGGCAGATAGACATGTCCAAGCTGACCGCCTATGATGTATGGCTGGCGCAGGCGGAGGATATCCCGGACTACCCCTATCGGTTCAACATGTGGCAGTACAGCACTGAGGGCCGGATCGACGGCGTCTCCGGCTATGTGAACCTGGATATCAGCTTTGTGGATTATTCGGAGAAATGACAGGGTCCGGACGCCACTGATGCAGCCGGGGGGAGATCTTTACCTCCGTATAGATCTCCGCATACCGGCTGGGCGCGAGCCCATCAATATAGTTGGGAATGTATTTCCGGGTGGAGCCGTTTTTTTTCAGCACATCGATGGCCTTATTGTAGGCGATGGCCGCAGAGATCTGATCGTTGTAGCGCCCCACGAGATAATTGCCCTTTACATGAATGCGGACAGTATAGCAATACTGTCCTTTTTTCTGTTCCAGCCTGACCCCCCGGTACAGGTTCAGGACCTGGATATTTTCCCGGCGGAAATCCGTGGGGTCCCCGTTGATAAAACGGTAGTCCCGGCCCATGACTGCGTAAGGCCTGATGCCGTAACGCCCCAGAATGCTCACCTGCATGCCGTAATCCGCCACAAAATAATGGCCGCCCCGGCACATGATCTTGTGGGAGGAATAATAGAACAGATCGTCCGGGTCAAATTTCAGCTCCAGAGCGGGCGAGAGAAAATAGGAGAACATGCGGGTGCCCACATAGATAGGTTTTCCGAAATACAGGCCGTTGTCGCGGAAATTGATCAGGCAGACCCATTTTTCAAAGGCAAGGGGGGACTTGGGCGTATAGCTTCGGAGAGTGATGAGAGGGCTGCCTAAAATGGACAGACCCTCCCTGTAAGCGGCCCCTGCAGCTTCAGCCAGCGGGTAGCTGCCAAGACTGATGTGCTTCCTTTTGTATGTGAGAGAGGCCCGGTAATAGGGCTCCCCGTTTTTTTTCACAGCCGGATATACGCCATCGGGCAAGGGCTTATTAGCTTTGCCAGTATCAGTGTCCCGCAACGCGGCAGCCTCCTTTTTTTGTCCCCCAGGGCAATGTGCCCCGGTACTGTATAGGAACAGTATAACATCTGTGGATCCGGTTTCGCAAGAATCAGAAATATTTTCGGAACTTGTCTCATATATTGTATATCGGACAGCGGGCCTGTCCTGCAGTAAGATGGGAAAGGAAAGAAAGTATCATGTATAAAAAGGCAGTCAGTCTGTTGTTGCTGGGACAAATGATCTTTGCCGCAGGCCTTTTCTGCGTTAAGGGAATGACGGAGATACGGATCGCGGTACAGCCTGTAAGCCAGCTGAGGCTGGAGGTAAGAGACAGGGGGGCGGACCTGCAGGGAGATTCTGAGGACGCTTCCTTAAAAGGGGGGATCGCTTCGGCCAAGGGGCTTGGGATCGCAGATGCAGCCGCATCGGACCAGCGTGTCTTGGACTGCGCGGTGGTAGAGCAGCAGCCGGCATACGATCTGTCCGACGAAGAAAAGGAGGCGCTGCTCAGGATCGTGGAGGCGGAAGCGGGAAGCGAGGATGAGGACGGAAGACTGCTTGTGGCCAATGTGGTGTTGAACCGGGTGAGGAGCGAGAGATTTCCCGATACGGTGACGGACGTGGTGTTCCAGAAGCTGGGGGATGTAGCGCAGTTTTCCCCTGTCTCCAGCGGCAGATTTTACCGGGTCAAGATCAGCGATGAGACCGTCTCTGCCGTGGGGCGGGCGCTGACAGGGGAGGATATCTCCCAGGGGGCGCTCTTTTTTGCCTCCAGGAAGCATGCGGGAAGCGATAAAATGAAGTGGTTCGAGAACAAGCTGACTTTTTTGTTCGAGCACGGAGGGCACGAATTTTACAAGTAGCCTGC
>CANRMK010000227.1 GCA_947631715.1 uncultured Acetatifactor sp. | reverse complement strand
GCAAAGTGCGCCGACAGGTTCCGACACACTTAGCTATTATAGTACACAAAGCGCCAAATTGCAAATAAGTTTGGTTGTGAAAAGTTTGTAAAAATACTGATATTTCTCTAAAAATTGGAAATGTCTGGTTTACTTCTCGCGGTGTGAATGATAAAATAGCTTTGTTCCAGTGTATTCGGAGGAACGCATTTCATGACGGAATGATCGAAAGGAAGACGGCTTGATGAGTAAGTGGGAAAAGAAGTTTGGAAAGTATGCCATATCGAATCTGACCTTGATCCTGATCCTGTGTTATGGGGCGGGGTATCTGTTAAAATGGATGGCGCCGGCCGCCATGAATTTCCTGACGCTGGACACATACGCTATCCTGCACGGACAGATCTGGCGTCTGCTGACTTGGATCATTTCGCCGCCTGAGACTTTCGGGATTTTTACCATCATCATGCTGTTCTTTTACTGGAGTTTGGGGACGCAGCTGGAGCGGGTCTGGGGCGTTTGGCGGTACAATGTATATATCTTCACGGGAATTTTATTGACGGTGGCGGGAGCTTTTCTGTGCATGGGGGCTTATTACCTGGTGATACCGGGCATGACGCCGGAGGAGGCACAGGCGTTGTTCCGCTATGGTGCGCGCTATTACAGCACTTATTACGTGAATATGTCCATTTTCCTGGCGTTTGCCTTTACGTTCCCGGACAATCAGGTCCTGCTGATGTTCATTATCCCTGTAAAGGTAAAATGGCTGGGCATTCTCTATGCCATCATGATGGTCTTTGAGATGCTGCAGGCTTTCCAGATGAACGTCTGGTTTTTGGTGGCCGCGGCGGGAGCGTCCCTGCTCAATGTGCTGATCTTTTATCTAAGGTCGAGAAACCATATGCACCTGAATCCGAAGCAGATCAGGCGCCGGGCGGAATTCCGCCAGGATATCAGGCGGAATCCGAAGATCACCAAGCACAAGTGCGCCGTCTGCGGACAGACGGATCAGGATGATCCTGATCTGGAATTCCGCTTCTGCTCCAAGTGCAACGGAAATTACGAGTACTGCCAGCATCATCTTTTCACCCATACCCATGTGAAATAGGGGAGGCTTAGAGCCTAAAAAGGGAAAGTTTGAAGTGAGGGAACGATGGACAGAGAGAACTTTTTTTTAGAGACGCTGGAAAAGGTGAAAAGCCTTGCGGCCGGGCAGGGGAACTGTGTGAGCAGGGAGCAGGTGCTGGAGGCCTTTGGGCCCCTAAAGCTGGAGGAAGAGCAGCTGGATGGGGTGTTCGATTATCTGGAAAAGCGCCGGATAGGGATCGGAGAGCCCGTGGATCCGGACAGCTTTTTATCGGAAGAGGAGCGGGACTATCTCCAGGATTACCTGGATGAACTGGCGGGGCTGCCTCAAAGGAGCGAGGGGGAGATCCTGGCAATGACCATTTCCGCCATGGCGGGGGAAAAATCCGCCCAGCAGGGCCTTGTGGAGGTATATCTGCGGGACGTGGCCGACGTGGCGAAGCTGTATACCGGCCAGGGAGTCTTTCTGGAGGATCTGATCGGAGAGGGGAATATGGCTCTGGCGCTGGGGACCAGTATGCTGGGAAGCCTGGAGAAGCCGGAGGAGGCGCCGGGCATGCTGATGAAGCTGGTGATGGATGCCATGGAGGATCATATTCAGGAGGTATCCGCCGCCGAAAGCGCCGGCAGACGGGCGGCCGATCAGGTGAACCGGGTGGCGGACAGGGCCAGGGAGCTGGCGGAGGAGCTGCACAGAAAGGTGACGCCGGAGGAGCTGGCCGCAGAGACAGGGCTGTCCTTAAAGAGCATTCGGGATGCCATGCGGATCAGCGGATATAAAATCGAGGATATCGAGTATGCAAAAGACGTATTATGAGGATTATAAATACTGCATGCAGGACGTGGGCCGGGTCTATGTGGGCTGTAAGTACACCTTTGAAGAGCTTTTGGACGAGGAGGATCTTTTGTTCAAGTTCCGGCTGATCATAGAGCGCTATATCCTGCCGGAGGCGGATCCCGGGGACACGCTGGAGAGCCATCTGTATTATCTAAGGCCGGAGAGTTTCGCCGTAAAGCTCTACAGGCGTCTTAAAGTGCGCGTAAAGGTGAGCGTGATCGAAGAGAGAAAGAGGCTGTTCGGAAAGCCGGGAAAGGAATACACGGTAAGGCAGATGGACATTGACCAGCTGACATCGATCCCGCCCGCCGAAAAGGAAAAGGCCGGGATGATCATTCAGGAGTTGTCAGTGAGTAAGCTTGCGCTTTCGGCGGTCTGAAAAGGAATATTTTTGGCAAAAAAAGGCATGGGAGGCTTATCCGGCGGCTGACCGGATCGGAGCGTCTCAAAATTAAATGGATATAGGTTTGAATACGAGCAGGCGTTTAGGCGCAGGAAGAGGGGTATCAGCATGAAGAAAAGAATAGAAGAGCTGACAGCATATGAGGTGCTGGAAAGGAAAGAGCTGCCGGATATCAAGAGCGTGGGCTGGCTCTGCAGGCATAAAAAGACGGGGGCAAAGGTGGCGCTTCTGGAAAATGATGATGAGAACAAGGTCTTTTACATCGGCTTTCGGACCCCGCCTCAGGATTCCACCGGAACGGCCCATATCCTGGAACACTCCGTGCTCTGCGGCTCCAGAGAATTCCCGGTAAAGGACCCTTTTGTGGAGCTGGTAAAGGGATCTCTGAATACTTTTTTGAATGCCATGACGTACCCGGACAAGACCATATATCCTCTGGCCAGCTGCAACGACAAGGATTTTAAGAATCTCATGCATGTGTATCTGGACGCGGTCTTCTATCCGAACATTTATCAGAAAGAGGCCATTTTCCGCCAGGAGGGCTGGCATTATGAGCTGGACGAGGCCACCGGTGAGCTTTCCTATAACGGCGTGGTCTACAATGAGATGAAGGGCGCGTTCTCCTCGCCGGACGATGTGCTGGAGCGGGAAATCATGAATTCCCTCTATCCCCATACGGCATACGGCTGGGAATCCGGCGGGGACCCGGCGGTGATACCCGAGTTGAGCTATGAGCAGTTCCTGGAATTCCACAGGACCTATTACCATCCGTCCAACAGCTATATTTATCTCTATGGGAACCTGGACATGGCGGAGAGGCTGGAGTTCATTGACAGAGAGTATCTGTCCGCATTTGACGCACTGGAGGTGGAATCCGCAGTCGGGCTGGAGCCGGCCTTTCAGGAGCCGGTCAGAAAGGTGCGGGAATATCCCATCAGCCAGGGGGAGAGCGCGGAAGAGAATACATTCCTGTCCTGGAACCTGGCGGTGGGAGACAGCCTGGACCGGAATCTGTACGTGGCGTTCCAGATCCTGGATTACGCTCTGTGCACCGCGCCGGGTGCGCCCTTAAAGCAGGCGCTGGTGGACAAAAACATCGGCAAGGACGTGTACAGTATTTACGAGAACGGCATCAGGCAGCCTTTCTTCAGCGTTGTGGCAAAGGATACTTCCGTGGAGAAAGAGGAGGAATTCCTCTCGGTGATCCGAAAGGAGCTGGAGAAGATCGTCCGGGAGGGCTTTGACCAAAAGGCGCTCCTGGCGGGCTTAAATTACTATGAATTTAAGTACCGGGAGGCCGATTACGGCTCTACCCCCAGAGGTCTGATGTACGGGATCCAGATTTTGGACAGCTGGCTCTATGACGGGGGAAAGCCTTTCGTCCATATGGAGTTCGGGCCTGTGTTCGCGGAGCTCAGAAAGAAAGCAGGGGAGGGATATTTCGAGGGACTGGTGGAACAGTTCCTGTTGAACAACCCCCACTGCGCCGTGGTGGTCTTAAAGCCTGTGGAGGGCTTAGGGGAGCGGCAGGAGGAAGAGCTTAAGAGGCGCCTTGCAGAGAAGAAAGGGAACATGACTCCGGAGGAGCTTCAGAGGATTCGGGATACCTTTGAGGACCTGAACGCATTCCGGGAGACGGCGGACAGGCCGGAGGATCTGGCGAAGCTTCCCCATCTGTCGGTGGAGGATATTGAGCCGAAAGCGCCGGCGCTGGTGAACCGGGAGACGAAGCTGGGCGATGTCCCTGTGCTGCATCACGAGCTTGAGACGAACGGGATCGGCTATCTGAGGCTGGTGTTCTTCTGCCGCCAAATACCGAAAGCGTATTTCCCCTATATCGGCCTGCTCAAGGGCTGTCTGGGGCTTTTAAATACGGAGCGTTACAGCTACGGGGATCTGTTCAACGAGATCAATCTTGTGAGCGGCGGCGTGTCGGCCGTGAACAATGTGTACGAAAGGACCGA
>CANRMK010000226.1 GCA_947631715.1 uncultured Acetatifactor sp. | reverse complement strand
GTCATCGCACGCCCCTTTGCCGGGGAGAGCGGCAGTTATTTCAGGACGCCCAGGAGACACGATTTCTCCATGCTGCCGCCGGCAGTCACTATGCTGGATCAGCTGGAGAAAGCGGGAAAGGACGTGATCGCCGTGGGAAAGATCAAGGATATCTTTGCGGGCAGGGGAATCACGGAGGCCGTATATACCAGCGGAAATGAGGAGGGCATCGAGAGGACCCTGGAGTATCTGGACAGGGATTTCGAGGGACTGTGCTTTGTAAATCTGGTGGATTACGATATGCTTTACGGCCACCGCAGGGATGTGGACGGCTATGCAAAGGCCCTGAGCCGGTTTGACGACCGCTTGCCGGAGATCATGGGAAAGATGCGAAAGGACGATCTTCTGATGCTCACCGCCGATCACGGGTGCGATCCGGCTTATCAGGCCACCACGGACCATACCCGGGAGTACACGCCTTTTCTCATGTACGGGGAGAGGATACGGCCCGAAAATCTGGGAACGCGGAAAACCTTTGCAGACATTGGGGCCACTGTGTTACAATACTTTGGAATCACGCCCGCCTTTTCGGGGGAGAGCATGTTGGAGGATATGAGAAGAATATGAGCAGCTACACAGAAGAGATTAACCGCCGCCGGACCTTTGCCATTATTTCCCACCCGGACGCGGGAAAGACGACCCTGACGGAGAAGTTCCTGCTCTACGGGGGAGCCATCAATCTTGCGGGAAGCGTCAAGGGAAAGGCTACCGCCAGACACGCGGTCAGCGACTGGATGGAGATCGAAAAGGAGAGAGGAATCTCCGTCACTTCATCGGTGCTGCAGTTCGAGTACGGCGGATACTGCATCAACATACTGGACACTCCCGGGCACCAGGATTTCTCGGAGGATACTTACCGGACGCTGATGGCGGCGGATTCCGCCGTGATGGTCATCGATGCGTCGAAAGGGGTGGAGGCCCAGACCAGAAAGCTCTTCAAGGTCTGTGTCATGCGCAAGATCCCCATTTTTACTTTTATCAATAAGATGGACCGGGACGCGAACGATACGTTCGATTTGCTGGACAACATCGAGAAAGAGCTGGGGATCGCCACCTGTCCCATGAACTGGCCCATCGGTTCGGGAAAGGAATTTAAGGGCGTCTATGACCGGAAGAAGAAGTGCGTGATCTCCTATGCCGGCACAGAGAAAGGAACGAAAGAGGGCACGGCCACCGAGATCCCCGCGGAGCAAAAGGAGCGGCTGCGGGAGCTGATCGGGGACGGGGCCGCGGACAAGCTGTTCGAGGAGATCGAGCTTTTGGACGGCGCAAGCGCGGAGTTCGACCTGGACCTGGTGCGGAAAGGGGAGCTTACCCCGGTGTGCTTCGGCTCCGCCCTGACAAATTTCGGAGTGGAGATCTTTTTAAAAAATTTCCTGGAGATGGCCGTTCCGCCTCTGCCCAGAAAAGCCGACACGGGGCTTATCGACCCGGCGGAGAATGAGTTCAGCGCCTTTGTGTTCAAGATACAGGCCAACATGAACAGGGCCCACCGGGACAGGATCGCCTTTATGCGCATCTGCTCCGGCAGATTTGACGCCCAGATGGAGGTGCGCCATGTGCAGGGGGGAAAGGTCATGCGCCTCTCCCAGCCCCAGCAGATCATGGCGGACGACAGGAAGATCCTGAGCGAGGCGTACGCGGGGGATATCATCGGGGTGTTCGACCCGGGGATCTTCTCCATCGGGGATACGATCTGTATGCCGAAAGAGCAGTTCCGGTATGAGGGCATTCCCACCTTTGCGCCGGAGCACTTTGCAAGGGTCCGCCAGGTGGATACCATGAAGCGCAAGCAGTTCGTGAAAGGGATCGAGCAGATCGCCCAGGAGGGCGCGATCCAGATCTTCCAGGAATTCAACACCGGCCTGGAGGAGATCATCGTGGGCGTGGTGGGCGTGCTGCAGTTCGATGTGCTGAAATACAGGCTGGAGAACGAATACAATGTGGAGATCCGCCTGGAGAATCTGCCGTACGAACATATCCGCTGGATCGAGAATAAGGACGAGGTGGACCTGGAGAAGCTGACGGGCACTTCGGATATGAAAAAAGTAAAGGATATGAAAGGCAACCCGCTGCTCCTGTTCGTGAACGCATGGAGCGTGGGCATGACGCTGGACCGGAATAAGGGACTGGTACTGTCGGAGTTCAGCAGGAATTAGAGGATTTGCATGCAGGGATTTCTTTGGAAAGGAAGAATAAAAAGAGCGGCGGCAGGGGCGCTGCCGTGTATTCTGGCGCTGTTCCTTGGGGGCTGCGGGGCCGTGGCCCTGGGAAATGGGGAGCAGTCCGGAGTGGTGATTCTCTCAGAGGAGGACATTCTGGGGCAGTCGGCTGCGGACGGCGGATCGGGGCAGCTTAGGACCATAAAAGAGACGGCCGCCGCGGACGCTCAGGCGGAATCGGGGGAGGAGCTTTCGGAGGAGGAGACCTTTCTGGAGGAGGGCAGCGGCTATGCAAAGGAGAACTTGAGCCCCGCCCAGCAGATCTGGTATGAGGATATAGAGCGGATCCTGGGGGGCTTTCAAAGGGATGCGCAGCTGTCCAAGGCCGGTCTGGAGGCCGGACTGACCGAGGAGGATATCGATCCGGTCTTTCAGAGCGTGCTCAACGATCACCCGGAGATCTTCTATGTGGACGGATATTCTTATATGAAATACTACCGGTTCGGCAAAAGCAGCGAGATCTCGGCCGTGGAATTTTCCGGCCAGTACAGTATGGACCGGGAGAGCGCCCTGCAGAGGCGGGAGGAGATCAGGGAGGCTGCGGACCGGATCCTTTCCGGCATCGGGCCGGAGGCCGGGGAGTATGAAAAGGTAAAATACGTGTACGAAACGCTGGTGCTGGAGACAGATTACGAGCTGAACGCTCCGGACAGCCAGAATATCTATTCCGTCTTTGTGAACCACAGATCCGTGTGCCAGGGATATGCCAAGGCCACACAGTATCTGCTGAACAGGCTCGGGGTGGAGTGCGCGCTGGTGCTGGGGACCGTGAACGGGAACGAGGGCCATGCCTGGAACCTGGTCCGGATAGACGGCAGCTATTATTATGTGGACACCACATGGGGGGACGCCTCCTATCGGACGGAGGACGGCGCAGAGGATCTGGAGATACAGCCGGACATCAGTTATGACTACCTGAACGTGACCACTGCAGAGCTGCTTCGCACCCACAGGGTGGGTGAAAATGTCAAGGTGCCCCTGTGCACTGACAATGCCGCAAATTATTACGTCAGGGAGGGCGCGTATTTTACTGAGTACGACAAGGAGCAGGCAGCGGCCCTGTTCCAGCGGATGCTTGACGGGGGGAGGCAGGACGTGACTCTCAAATGCGCCTCGGAAGAATGCTATGCCGAAATGCTGGACGGGCTGATCGATCGGCAGGAAATCTTCCGGTATCTGCCGGAGGCCGGAAACAGCGTGGCGTATACCCGGAATGATGTGCAGATGTCATTGACATTTTGGGTGACAAACCGGTGAGGAATGTGGTATACTCATTACGATAGCGTTTTGTCAAATAAACAGAAAAAAGGAGTACAGGGATATGGCAAGCAGAACAGGAAAGAAGAGCGCCGGAAAGCCTGCGGAGGAGAAGACCGCCGTTGTGCTCAAGAACGAGGAAAATGTGGGCGTGGTCCAGATCGCGGACGATGTGGTGGCAATGATCGCTTCTTTAGCGACCACCGAGGTGGAAGGCGTAAACGCCATGGCCGGCAACATCACCAATGAGCTCATGAGCAAGGTCGGTGTGAAGAAGCTGACAAAGGGCGTCCGCGTGGACGTGGTGGAGAACAATGTAACGGTGGACCTGGCAGTGACCATGGTGTACGGCTACAATATCCCGGCCACCTGCCAGCAGGTCCAGAATAAGGTAAAGTCCGCCATTGAGAACATGACCGGCCTGAACTGCACGGACGTGAACATCCGCATTGCAGGCATCAGGGCATAGGATCCGCGCCGCTTTGGAGCGGGGCTTTGAAATGGAGATTAAAATGCACAATGGGACGACATGAGCAGAGAGAACAGATATTTATGCTTTTATTCCGGGTGGAATTCCACGGCTCCGAAGACATGCCGGATCAGGTGAGGCTGTTCTTTGAGGACAGGGAGACTGCCGTTCCCGAAAAGGATGCGGAATACATCCGCAGCCGATGCGGGGAGGTACAGGAAAAGATCCCCGAGATAGACAGGCTGATCAATGAGAATACGGCAGGGTGGGATACCACGCGCATGGGAAAGGTGGA
>CANRMK010000225.1 GCA_947631715.1 uncultured Acetatifactor sp. | reverse complement strand
ACTTAGCTCCTGCCAAGCTCCAGTCCCTGCAGGGCAATGCTCTTGCTGGCGTTAAAGGCCGTCGCGTTCGCCTCATACGCCCTGCTGGCGTCGATCAGGTTCGTCATTTCTGTAATAATGTTCACATTGGGATATGTAACATAGCCGTTTTCGTCCGCGTCCGGGTGGGACGGGTCATAGACCATGTTCATCTCCGTCGTATAATCCTCATATACGCCGCCCACCTTGACGCCGTGTCCGGTATAGCCCCGCTCATAGGCGGCCTTGCCCAGCACATGGCTGAATGAGGTCTGCCCGCCTTTCTCCGTAAAGGTCACTACCTTGCGGCGGTAAGGGGTGCCGTCCGCAGTGCGGGTGGTATTTCCGTTGGCCACATTCTCCGAGATCACGTCCATGCGGTACCTCTGTGCCGTAAGGCCGGAAGCATTGATATTGAAAGCGGAAAACATACTCATAGATAACTCCTCCGTCTCTTATTTTGATCTTGACGATCCTGTCTCCTATCTGTCTTCTATGGCAGCCTGATCTTCCCAAAGCCGCGGACCGGCCGGGTCAGAACTGCCTGTTCTACTTCTGCATCACAGTCTTTAAGTTCGCGAACTCCTGATTCAGGCAGGTCATCAGCCCCTGGTATTTCAGCTGGTTCTCCGCCAGCATCACATTCTCATTCTCCGGATCCACGTTGTTGCCGTCGATGCGGTAAGAAAAGTTCGCATAATCGGTGTAGGGCCTTCCGTTCAGGCGATCGGCCTTCAGGGCGGCCACCTTATCGTCCATCTCAATATAGCGGCTCCTGCCCAGCTCCTGCTTCAGCACAGACTCAAAGGCCACGTCCTGACGCTTATAGCCGGGAGTATCCGCATTGGCGATATTGTTGGAGATCGCCTCGTTGCGGAGCCAGCTGGCATCCATAGCCTTGTCCAGCACCCTGATGTAGTCAAATACATTCGTGTTGATCATACGCCTCTCCTTTCAACGCACGTAAAACAGAGCTGACACCATAGCCACTCTATTCTATTATAGTGATTTTTTGTAAAAACACAATAGATTTTGCTTTTTTTCCAAAAAAACGCAAAGGGACTTATCGTCAAAGCTGCAATAAATCCCTTTGCAAAAGCCATACGGCCTTAAAATCCCTTTTCCTGTTCAGTTCTGTCCCCGCGCTCCGGGGCACCTATGCCTTTCCCCTCTGGCGCTTCAGCTCCTCAATCTCGTCAAAGACCACATCGTTGAGCACCTTGATATAAGTCCCTTTCATCCCCGAGGAGCGGGATTCTATGACGCCGGCGCTCTCGAACTTCCGCAGGGCATTGACGATCACGGACCTTGTGATCCCCACCCGGTCGGCAATCTTGCTGGCCACCAGGATTCCCTCCATGCCCCCCAGCTCGTCGAAAATATGGGTGATCGCCTCCATCTCTGAAAAGGAAAGCGTGCTGATGGCCGATCTCACCACGGCTATCTTCCGGTTTTCCTCGGCATTCTCCTCATTGACGGACCGGAGCATTTCCAGGCCCACCACGGAAGTCCCGTACTCGCAGAGGATAATATCGTCTATATCGTACTGGACATCTTTTTTATAGATAAAAAGCGTTCCCAGGCGCTCCCCCGCGATCTCTATGGGGGTGATGATCGCCTGGAAATCCTTAATGTCCGCGCTCTCAAACCCAAGCGTCTCAAGATTCACATTCTCCTTTGTGGAGAGGATCCCCAGAAGCCGCTCATTCAGAACCGGATCGATGAACCCGCCCACGTTCTCATGGATCAGCTCTTTAATAGAATCGATGTGCTCCGATTTCCCCACGCCCAGGACTTTGCCTTTCCGGCTGATCACCAGCACATTGGACTCCAGGATCTCGCGCATCACCCTGCAGATATCGTTAAATACTACCTTGCTGGAATTATTGTTGTGCAATAGCTTGCCGATCTTCCTTGTCTTGTCCAATAGCTGTACGCTGCTCATACATATTCCTCCGCTGCCGGACCGCCGCCCGGAATAATGTCATTTTATCACAAATCTTCGGGGAATACAATGTGTAAACTGTAAATTATTCTATTTTTTATGATTTATTTGACAATTCAGACAATGTCTGATATCCGCACTGCTCATCGGCGCACACCAGTCTGCTGCCCTTGAGCAGAAGCAGATTCCCGCATTTTGGGCACTTTTTGTCCGTGGGCTTCTGCCACACCATGAAATCGCACTGGGGATTGTCGATACAGCCGTAATATTTCCGGCCTTTCCGCGTCTTTTTGAGGACAATGTCCTTTCCGCACTTGGGGCACGCCACGCCGATCTTTTCAAAATACGGCTTGGTGTTGCGGCACTCGGGAAATCCCGGGCACGCCAGGAACCGCCCGTGTGGGCCATACTTGATCACCATCTGCCTGCCGCAGAGCTCGCAGGTCTCATCGCTGACCTCGTCCGCGATCGTAACATGCTCTAAGTCCTTTTCCGCCTGGTTCACCGCCTCGTCCAGATCGGGGTAGAAATTCTCGATGATGGTCTTCCACTTTACGCTGCCCTCCTCCACGCCGTCCAGCAGCGCCTCCAGGTTCGCGGTAAAGTTCACGTCCACGATGGTGGGGAAAGCGGACTTCATCATGTTGTTCACCACCTCGCCCAGCTCGGTCACATAGAGATTCTTGTTCTCCTTGGCCACATACCGGCGGGCCAGTATAGTGGTAATGGTAGGCGCGTATGTGCTGGGGCGCCCGATGCCCAGCTCCTCAAGCTCCCGCACCAGGGAGGCCTCCGTGTAGTGGGCGGGGGGCTGGGTGAAATGCTGCCTGGGGTCAAAAGAGACAAAGGACAGCTCGCTGTCCCGGCTCAGCGCTCCTGTCAGGGCGTTTTCCTCCTCTTTGTCCTCGTCGGACACATACACGCTCATAAAGCCGTCAAATTTCCGGCAGGAGGCCGCAAGCGTGAAGACTTTGTCCGCCGCCGTCAGCTTTACGGAGGTAGTCTCGTACTCCGCCGGGCTCATGCGGCTTGCCACAAAGCGCTTCCAAATCAGCTGGTACAGCCTGAACAGATCCCGGGGAAGCTGGTCCTTTAAGGCCGCAGGGATCCTCTCCACCTCCGTGGGCCGGATCGCCTCGTGGGCGTCCTGGATCTTCTGGCCGTTCTTTTTTTCGGCTGTTCTGCCGGCCAGGTAATCCTCTCCGTACTGGCGCTCAATGAATGCGGCCGCCATCTGCTGCGCCTCGTCGGAAATGCGGGTGGAATCGGTACGCAGATAGGTGATCAGGGCCACCGTGCCCTCTCCCTTGATCTCCACGCCCTCATAGAGCTGCTGGGCGAGCCGCATGGTCTTCTGGGTGGAAAAATTCAAAGTCTTGCTGGCCTCCTGCTGCAGGGTGGAGGTGGTAAAGGGAAGAGGCGGCTTCTTTGTGCGGTCGCCTTTTTTCACCTCGGCCACGCGGTATTTGGCACCCTTTAGGGAATCCATGATCTCCTGCGCTTTCTCCTCGCTCTCTATGCCCTGCTTTTCCGAGGCCGTCCCGTAATATCTGGCACTGATAGGCTTCTTTTCCCCCTTTACGTTCAGGTTCACGTCCAGGGTCCAGTATTCCTCCGGAATAAAAGCGCTGATCTCCTCCTCCCGGTCACAGATGATGCGCAGGGCGACGGACTGCACCCGGCCCGCGCTTAAGCCCCGCTTGATCTTGGCCCACAAAAGGGGAGAGATCCGGTAGCCCACCATGCGGTCCAGGGCCCTCCTGGCCTGCTGGGCGTCCACCAGGTTCATGTTGATCTCCCTGGCGTTCTTTAAGGATTCCTTGACCGCATTCTTTGTGATCTCGTTGAACGTAATGCGGTAGACTTTCTTATCCTCCAGCTTCAGCGCGTGGTACAGATGCCAGGAAATGGCCTCTCCTTCCCGGTCCGGGTCGGTGGCCAGATAGATCTTTTCGGCCTTTTTGACTTCTTTGCGGAGATTTGCCAGAATGTCTCCCTTGCCCCGGATTGTGATATATTTTGGCTCGTAGCCGTGCTCTACATCGATGCCGAGGCTGCTCTTCGGCAGATCCCGCACATGGCCGTTACTGGCCGCCACCTCATAGTTGGCTCCCAGGAATTTCTTGATGGTCTTCACTTTGGCAGGTGACTCCACGATCACCAGATATTTTGCCATAATCTGTTCCCTTTCCTGCTGCTTCCTATCTTCGAACACCGCACACCGTCCGGCAAAAGGACCCCGGAGGCTGCCGGTAAAAAAAGTCAGTCTGTAGTAATCGTGAATCACTATACACCAATTTCGCCGGGGGCGCAAGTTCTTTTTCCGGAACAATTCCCCCAA
>CANRMK010000224.1 GCA_947631715.1 uncultured Acetatifactor sp. | reverse complement strand
TTGTTGAAAGCCGTGATATTGGCCTCGTTTAAAGTGAAATCATAATAGTTCAGGTCTTCCCGCCTTGTCCAGCCGATTCGGTTCCAGAAAGCGTTACCGATATCGTTGACCGTAAAAGCGATCAGGCACACCTTGTTGATCTTCTCCTCTTTCAGAGCATTCATGCAGCGGACCACCATGGCCTTGCCGATGCCGTTCCTGCGGTAATCCTCCCGAACGCACACATGGTACAGGCATCCCCGCCTGCCGTCGTGGCCGCAGAGGATCCCGCCCACGATGGAGCCGTCCTCCGCCACCGCCACCACGCTGGTCTTTGGATTCCTTTTTATAAAGCGTTCCACACCCTCCCGGGAGTCGTCCACGCTTCTGATGCCGAAGCCTTTTATGGTCATCCAGAGTGCGTACAGCCCCTCGTAATCGTCTGTGGTCATCGTCCTTACGGTAAATGCTCTGCTCATTTTCTTTTCATCCTGACTGCCGGCTGTACCCCGGCATTTTTCACTCCGTCCCCGGGCCCTTTTGGAAAGCGTCTCCCTTGGGGGCGGATCCGTTTTGCCTTACGGCCCTTTCGTCCGCAGGGGAACGCTTTTCGATTATACACCTTTCCGGGCGGTATGGCAACCGGGCTGAGGGCAGTTTACACATGTGTCCCGATATACTTCACAATGATCCTGCCGCCCCGTATTCCCGGCTTTCCCGGGTAAAAATAAATTCTGTCCCGATGATTCCTGTCCGTATTAAATATCTTAAATTTCGTATGTAATTCACAGACCACCGTTTCCATTTCTCCTGTGATCTCATTTCTCTGGCTTTCTTTTAAGATCTTTACCTTGTCCCGCCCCGCCTGCGGCGAGCATTCGATCCCCGTATCCATGGCAAACTGCTGGGCTATCTCCTGAAAAGATCTGTTCTCCTTAAGCATCCTGTAAAAGTTTGCATGATAATCGTTAATATGGGTCAAATGATCTACGATTTCCTCCTGTATTTCTTCAAACTTTCTGTTCAGCGTATTGATCGTTGTATCGATTCCGTCCGCAAAAAAGATATTGGGAAAGCACTCCGGCAGATCACTGCAGAATTCGTCTTTCTTTTCCATCAGCAGATATTTCCTCAGGCCCTCATAATACTGCGGAATCGTGGATATGTAATAGACGCTTTTTCTTCCCATTGACAGGATCAGTACCTTAACGGCAGACCGTTTTCCTGTTGTCAGCAATAGCTCGTCAAATTCTTTCTCAGCCCTGCATCTTGTCTTTTCCAGCCGCCTGGCCAGTTCTCTTTTGATATCATTTAACTCGATCGGCTCCTTAGAATACAGCCACTCCCAAAGTTCCGGTCTGTCTAAGGTACTTTCACAGATCTCACATCTGATATCATTGACTTGAAAGAACCGCACCAGATCCAGGAAATCATCCAGCTGTCCCTCTTCTGCCTGCCTAAGTTCCTTTTCTATTTCCTTTTCCCACAATATTATCTTCTGCATGATCACGCCCCTTGCCCCGTCAGAGAGCGTCTGTTTAACGGTTTCCTATCACATATTTTTTCTGAGCTCACGCAAAGTCCTCAAATCCTCTTCCTCCTGGTCCAAAAAGCCCTCCGGCCAGGTCTCCAGATCCATCCTGTCACTCAGCCTGATATTTTCCACAGTGTGTTTTGCCTCAGCGCCGCTTGTATGGACAGAAAAGTAATTGATGCTGATATCTTCCGGTTTCAGCCCATGCTTTAAGGCGGCAATCCTGATCCCGTTCAGCACATGTTCACTATGAGTTTCCACGATCACCTGAACCCCTGAAAGCGCCATGACGGCCAGAAAATATCCTATGCGGGACTGTCCCATAGGATGCAGATGGGCCTCCGGATTTTCCACCAGAAATACACTTCCGTTCTCCGCCATCAGGCCGGTCAAGATCACGGGCAGCACATAGGAAATCCCAAAGCCGAAATTATAGGGCGACAAAAAACCGGTGTCCAGCGCCGGCTGCCTGAAACTCATTCTGCTGATCCTTAAATCTGTCAGGTCGTCCACATTCATTTCAATCCCCGGGATAACATAATCCATCCAGTATTCCGCCTGCTTGGCAAACGTATTCACCTTTTTATTTTCATTCAGTGCAAAACATTTTTGCTCTTTTACCCTGCCGGGGCCGAGCACACTCAGCAAATGTATGGTATTCTCCCCATATACGCCGCAATTATCGGCGGCCTTGGAATCAATGATCTGATAATTCCTCGGTCCGGTCCTCTCCGCATTTAAATAGTAAAAGCCTTTTGAAAACAGTCCTTTTTTCTTGGACATTTCAGCCACATCATACTTGTTCTCAACAATCATTTCCATGGGGCTATGCTCATCCGACATAAGGTCAAATCCGCACTCATCTATCCCCAGGAAGATATCGTCTCTGTTCCTGGAGGATTTGATGTGATCCGCATCCCCCAGCTGCAGTCCGTACAGATCGTTCAGCTGGATATTGTATCTGCATACCTGGGTATCTTTGAACAGCACCGCTTTCTCATAGATCTGCCGCAGCAAAATGCACGCCTGGAGCACGGATGACTTGCCCACCGAATTGGTTCCCAGGCATACCGTTATGTTTCCCAGTCTAATCTTCGTCCGTTCGGAAAAACATTTAAAGTTTTCAATGGTAAGTTCCCGGTGCATTTTCATTCTCCCACAATCTTTTTCACAGTATCATATACGCGTTTGATATTTTTTGCATCGTTTGTGGCCATAGACAAAGCATTGCTGAAATCTACATTTTCATCGATCTGTTTCTGCATCTGTCCCGCTATTTTTTCCCTGTCTTTTTCCTGCATTTTCTGTGGTGAAATATCGCAGAGCACTCTGGAAATGCCAAGAAAAAGCGCTTTATTGACATAGTTCGTCTTTCTGAAGGCATTCCCGCCAAACAGATAAAACGCATTGTCCATCGCCTGGTTAAAATGCTGCCGTATTTCCTTAAATTTGTCCAGTTCCAGGGCGTTCAGCACCTCTACCGCATCGTCCAGCAGTTCGTCCATTCCGCCCTTATATTCCATTGTCCAGATCTTATGGTCCATCAGATAAAAGGCAATAAAGCGAAGGACCAGTTCCTCGTCCGCCATTCTTGCGGCGCTTATGCTCTTTCTGGTGGCATGGAGGAAATTATCGGAGCCGGACAGTTCATGGAGGAAATTTCTTGTTCTGGCGTTTGCCAGACAGTTTCTGATCTCCTGATTGTTCAGCGCTTTCCCGCCTGTATTGATCCGCTTAAAAATATCATATTTCACCTTTCCGGGAGTCTGGGGATCTATGACGTTCACAAACAGCTGGGTCTGCTCTATACGCCTCACATACATGTCCTCCAGCCCGTCCGACTTGGCGTCCTGTTTCCTGAAATATCTGCCGTTGCACTCTGACAGGTACTCCAGATTCTTCAGTTTAAAACCGTTTTTCATGAAAGAATTGATGACCGTAAGTCTCTGCACCCCGTCCACGACCTGGAACATTCCCTCCTCATCCTGGGCAAAGTAAAAAACGGGAATAGGAATCCTCAATAAGAGAGATTCTATCAGCCGGGATTTCCTGGTAATGTCATTCCATACAAACCCTCTTTGGAAATCCGGAGACAGATCCACATCTCCTCTTTCGATCAGATCGTGCATCTGCCGTATAGAAAATGTTTTTGTGTCTACGCGTATCAGTTTCGGATTATAAGGATTGTATTGAATACCTCCGCTCTCCTCCTCTTCATCCGCGTCATCGAATCCGTCTTCCGCATGGATCAACTGATTCATTTTCACTTCAAAAGCCGTATCCAAAAATTTGTGCTGGATCTCCTCGAGCGTTTCCGCTATGGAACCGCTTTTTTTGATCTGCCTGACTGTTCTGATCTCCCGGTCCGTAACGATCTCGATCGCAAACCGCGCATCCTGAAATTTCCAGGCAATATGATCCCCCTCTTCATGGCACTCCAGCGGAAATGAGTTTATGACCTTGTCACTGTCTGTCAAATAGATTGTCAATTTATCAATCTCACTTTTTTTATTTTCCATCTCATTTTTCCTCTTGAGGTATCTTTGGCTTTTCATCCGGTCATCTGCATGATACTGCACTTTCCGTCCGCCTTTGGATACCGGTTCAGGCGCTTTTTCAGAGGTACTTCTCACATTATTATATCGACATCATTTTCTTTCGTCAAATCATTATTGCCCATACAAAAAGAAATCATTACATACCGATCCATATTTTCAAGTTTACTTTCACGCCTCTGACATTTTACGGGAAGCAGGGCACCAGCTCCAGCCCCTCGCTCTCCTTTAAGCCGAACAGCAGGTTCATATTCTGTACCG
>CANRMK010000223.1 GCA_947631715.1 uncultured Acetatifactor sp. | reverse complement strand
CCCTCGTTGTTGATATAATCCCCCTGCCCGGAACGCTCCGTGCTCACTTTCATGATCCCCTGAATATACAGGATAGCGTTGGGCTCGAGCTCCAGCAGATGATCCACCACCTCCCTGTACCTGGCGGCAAACGTCTCCACTGTCCCCGTCCCCATCTCGTTAATGCCTATCATCAGATAGATCTTTCGGAACTCATTCTGCGAAAGCGCCTCTTCAATGCTGATCTTCTTCCGCTGTCCGGGCACCTGTACGATCTCGGAGTCAAATATCTTATAGACCGTCAGACCTGTGGACGCATAAAAAGTAGTGATATCCTCCAGGCCGCCATACTCATAAAGCCCCACCGTCCTGGAGTCCCCGATGAACACTGCATCGGAAAAATAGTCCTCCTCCACCGTCATGTATACAGGCTCACCGCCGTCCCCCACAGGGATCTCCTGTCCCTGGGGCGCCTGCTGATCTTCTGGCCCGTCCGTTCCGCCGTCCCCATCTGCAGCAGGCGGATTTTGCCCCTCAGAGACTGCGCCGTCCTGAAAAGCCTCCTCCGCGTCCGGCTGCTCTGGGGCATTCTCCTCCAAAATTTCCCCGGGAAAGGCCAGGCGGCTGTCCGGCTCCCCGCTCAGGACGGACACCGCTTCCCGGTACAGATTGTTCATTTTTTCCGCGGACTCCGCATAGATATCCCAGCCGTCCGCAAACGTCATATATAGAATGCCCGTTCCCGCCAAAAGCAGCAGATACGACCATTTTCTCAGCCGCTTCATCTCATTCCTTATCCTTTCAGTCCACCGGCCTCTGCCGGTTTCCGGCTGTATGGGCCGCCGGCAGGCCCGCTGTCCCCCACGGCATTAAAAGTAGCGGTACATAAAGGGATTATGCCCCTCCACTTTCAGCCGCCACACACAGATCCAGAACAGGACGGCCAGCACCGTCATCCCTGGCAGCCTGTCTTTCCAGCGCTCGTACAGCCGCTTTGCCAGAGGCGTACAGGCAAAGAAGCCGGCGGCGAACAGATACCCATAGGAGGCAAGCGCTTTCTGCCAGTCCCCTGCGCTCACCCGGATCCCCTCCGTCAGGCCGAACATTCTTCCCAGACAGATCTGCAGCTGGGAGAGGTCCGTCACGGCAAAGCAGATCCATGTCACCGGTATCACGAACCACAGATATAAATGGGGCACGATCTTCAGCACGCCTCTGCTGAACAGCTTTCCTGCGCCCATAGCCTCCAGTCTGCGCTCCATGATGATGAGCAGGCAGAGCGACATTCCCCAGATCAGGAAATTCGGGGTATTCCCATGCCATACAGCCGTGAGGAACCACACGATCAAAAGGTTGCACACAGTCCGAAATTCTCCCTGCCTGCTTCCCCCCAGGGGGATATACACATATCTGCAGAACCATCTTCCCAGGGTCATGTGCCATCTGCGGTAAAACTCCCGGACGGACACTGCCATATAGGGCTCCCGGAAGTTCTCCGGCAGTTCAAAGCCAAGCACCCTCCCCAGGCCTGCGGCCATCAGAGAATAACCGTAAAAGTCAAAATAGATCTCCAGGGAATACGCCGCCGCTCCCAGCCAGGCCAGGGCGGTGGATACGCTCGCAAAGCCTGTGACCTGGATCTCCTGCCACAGAAGACCGATTCTGTCCGCCAGCAGCACCTTAAGGACAAGCCCGGCCGTAAAGCATTTCAGTCCGTCCGACAGCTGCTCCAGACAGAATCTCCGCCTGCGCAGCCTCTGCCGCACCTCCCCGTAGAGCACGATGGGCCCGGATACCAGCTGAGGGAACATGGTGATATACGAGGCGAACCGCACAAAGGATTCCTCACGGCGCTGCTCCCCCCGGTATACATCGATCAGGTAGGAAAGCGCCTGAAAGGTATAAAAGCTGATGCCCAGGGGCAGTCCGTCCTCCCCCGTCCCGTATTTGAACACGGCCAGCAGCCCGATGTTGCCCGTCACTGCCAGAAACAGGAGCCGTTTTCTTCTCTTTTCACTCTTTGCAAGCTTTTGTTCCGCACCGTTCTCTCTTCTGCCGCTTCTCCTGGCAATATGCAGCCCCAGCCAGTAATTGATCAGGACTGATCCCAGGAGCAGAAGCAGATATTTCGGCTCTCCCAGGGCGTAAAAGACCAGGCTTCCTGACAGAAGTATCACATTTTTCAGCCTCTGGGGAGCGATGCCGTACAGAAGTAAGAATACCGGAAGAAACAAAAGCAGGAATTCTATACTGCTGAATACCAAGATCGATCACATCTTTCGCTTATTTATCTGATACAGTGTTGAGTCCGTTATGATTCTATAGTATAATTCCCCGCAGGACTTTACAACTTAATAATTCTTAATTTTACCCGCCAAATTGTTACAATCCCGTTCATGATTCTGAAACAAATAAAAAGGGCGCCTCCCTTGCGCGTGGGTTTCCCGCATGCTATACTGGTAAGGACAGAACTATCTTAAGCAGCGCAGAAACGGAGAAGAACATGAAAGAACAGCTCTATACTATCCCCTTAAACGATGCAGTGAACGCAGATGATGAGTGCCCTTTCTGCTTTATCGAGCGAAGCATCGAACAGGATCTTCTGGATTTCGTCCTGGGCAGCAGCGCCTCTTACATGGAGGCAGATATCAGGGAGCTGACCGACAGGGCCGGCTTCTGCCGCACCCACTTCCAAAAGATGTTCGATTACGGGAATACCCTGGGCAACGCCTGGATCTTAAAGACCCACTACCAGCGCATGATCGGCGAGATGAAGAAGACTTTCGCAGACTTTAAGCCCGGCAGAAGCTCTTTCAAGGATAAGTTCAGAAAGGCCGCCGAGAGCGGAAACCCCATCGGCATGTGGGTCCGGGAAAAAGAGACTTCCTGCTATATCTGCAGCCAGTATCAGGACACCTACAGCCGGTACATGGATACCTTTTTTTACCTTTGGAAACAGGATCCGGGATTCCGGGAAAAGATAAAGAACAGCAAGGGCTTCTGCCTCAGCCATTTCGGCGATCTGTGCAGCGCCGCAGACTCTAAGCTGTCCGATAAGGAAAAAGCAGATTTTTATGATACCGTCCTGCCTCTCATGGAGCGGAACATGGAGCGGCTCGCCGAAGACGTATCCTGGCTCGTGGAGAAATTCGATTACCGGAACCGGGACGCCGACTGGAAGAACTCCCGGGACGCCATTCAGAGAGGCATGCAGAAGCTTAAGGGCGGCTATCCTGCGGATCCTCCGTATAAGCCGGGGAAGTAGGGCGGTAAACGATCCGCTTCATCATGTCAAGATAGTCGCAGATTTCGCCATAGAGCATCTCCGGCTGAAAGGAGTCGTTCTGAAAACGCTCCGTCATCAGCCCTTTCACGGTAAAGTCCAGCATCTTTCTCAGCTTCTCCCCGTCGATCCCCGGAGGGAGAAGCTGATAATCTATCTGATTGCCGATGGCAACGGCGGCATCCTCCATGGATTCTCTCTTCTCCTCCACAGCAAGGAGCGCCTCGCTCACGTCCTCTGTCATAGAGCGGTTCAAAAACTGCTGCATATAGGGATACCCCCGCATGGCGTGCATCCGTGCCCGCTCGATCTGCTTCATTACCTCGAACAGGTCCTTTTCATTGGGATCCACCGCAGTCTTTAACTCCAGATTCATATATCTCACACTGTAATCATAGATAAAATTGTACAGTCCGATCTTGTTCTCAAAATAGTGGAACAGCAGCCCCTTGCTGATAGCCGCCTCCCGGACGATATCGTCCGTGCTGGCATGACGATAGCCGCGGAGCGCAAAGATCTTCAGCGCCGCGTTGATCATTCTGTCCTGTTTCTCTTTCTTCAGGTCAAAGAACTTGCCGTTCATCAGTGCCGCTCCCCTGTTTCTTCCAAAAATGACAAAATTCCGAGTAATGACATCATAACACAAAAGCCCGTCACAGTACAAGCCATTTTGCCATGGAAGTTTCTGCGCTTAAATTTCGAGTCAGTCAAACAAGATTTTCAAACACTATTGAGGAAAATCGTTTTTCAGCGTATACTGTTATTAGTGGAAGAAGGGTATTTTCATCATGGGAAAGATAGATACTATAACCAAGAAATATATGGAGAATGTCGGATGATGAAATCAATGAATTCCGCTCAAACCTACGGGAAGTGATGCTGTACATCAAGTATTCCAAAGATAAGAAAACCCTGAATAAGGTTGTAAAGGAAGACATAAAGTTCCAAAGCATGGAAAGACAGGCAGCGGAAGTAATAAATGTTGTTACGGGATCCAAGTTGAAATATCCCGAAGGGAAAGGAGATGTGAATATGTGTTTGGCGATTCAACAAATGCGAGAAGAAAGCGA
>CANRMK010000222.1 GCA_947631715.1 uncultured Acetatifactor sp. | reverse complement strand
TATTTTAATTCATTCATATGAACCATTGTTCATATGAATATGATACCACATTCCTCTCCTTTGTCAATAACTTTTTTTAAGCACAATCAGCAGTAGTAACAGTTCAGCCCCTCCGTCATATTCAGCCCGGTAATGTCGATGTTCTCCCGGCAGACCGTTGGAGCACGTCGGCACTTGGCGAGGTACTTTCGAGCAGGCACGTCTTTTGTGCCTTGGACCGCTACGTGCGGAACCGAGCGGAAGCGTGTCTGTCGGAAGAACATCGGCATTACCGGGCGTGACTTGCAAGGAAAAGGCTGAACTGTTACCAGCAAACATAATATATCAATGGCAACCGTTCAGCCCCTCCGCCGCATTCAACCCGGTACTGCCGCCATAAAAAAAGAACATTTCACTAAATTCTCAGAGAAATGTTCTTCAGAAGAAAACTAATTCAGTTCGCAAAAGCTTCTTTAAGGCTGAACGCTTTCCACAGGCACCTCCCGGAGGTCCTCCATGCGGTCTGTCATCTGGCTGCTCCGGATATCGATGACCGGGCCGCCTGTTCCCCTGATATAATCGCCTGTTATCGTCACCCTGCCGATATTGTCGTCCTTGGGGATCTCATACATGATATCCAGCATGAACTCCTCAATGATGGACCGCAGGGCCCGGGCTCCGGTATCCCGCTCCAGCGCCTTGTCCGCAATGGCCTCCAGAGCATCCTCAGTAAACTCCAGCTTTACCTCATCCAGCTCCAGCAGCTTCTGATATTGCTTTAAAATCGCATTCTTGGGCTCTTTCAGGATTTTTACCAGCATCTCCTTGTTCAGCCCCTCCAGAGTGTAGATCACGGGAAGACGCCCGATAAATTCCGGAATCATTCCGAATTTCCGGATATCCTCCACAGTTACCTTTGACAGAATGTTCTTGTCTTTGTCATACTTATCTCTCAGTTCGGAGTTGAAACCGATGGAAGCCGACTTGCTCAGCCTCTCCTTTATGATCTCCTCCAGCTCCGGGAATGCGCCCCCGCAGATAAAAAGAATGTTGCGGGTATTTACCGTAGCCAGAGGCACCATGGCATTTTTGCTGTTGGCGCCCACCGGCACCTCCACCTCAGCGCCCTCCAGAAGCTTTAACATTCCCTGCTGAACGCTTTCTCCGCTCACATCCCGGGTGTTGGTATTTTTCTTCTTGGCGATCTTATCGATCTCATCGATAAAGATAATGCCGCGCTCAGCTTTCTCCACATCATTGTCTGCCGCTGCCAGCAGCTTGGATACTACGGATTCGATATCGTCCCCGATATATCCCGCCTCCGTCAGAGAGGTGGCGTCCGCGATGGCCAGGGGCACATCCAGGAGCCTGGCCAGCGTCTTCACCAGATATGTCTTTCCGCAGCCGGTAGGCCCGATCATCAGCATGTTGGATTTCTCGATCTCGATATTGTCCATGGTCCCGGTGGCCACGCGCTTATAATGATTGTAAACGGCCACAGAGATCACCTTTTTGGCGTGTTCCTGTCCTACCACGTACTCATCCAGGCTTGCCTTGATCTTATGAGGCGCAGGAATGTCCTTGATATTGAACACAGGCTGCTGCTCTTCTTTTTTCTTTTTCTTTTTCAGCTTCTGCTTGTTGGGAATCCCCCCGTCCCCCTGAAGATCCGCAAGGTTCACAAAGCTGATGCTGGGAAATCCGCCCTGCTTTGTCAGCTGATCCAGTTCGTTCTGAAAATTGGGATTATTGAGCATACCCTGGTAGTCGAACTGACTCACGGTCTCCATAGTCTTGTGCATACAGTCGCTGCAGACGCAGATGTGGTTAGGAAGCCTGAACATCTTGCCCGCCTTGCTCTCAGGCCGGCGGCATATAAAGCACACATCCTCATATTCGCTGTTGTCACTCTTTCCCGCTTTCTGGGTGTTGGAGGCATCCGAATGTCCCTCTGTCAGGTCCACGGAGTTTTCCTCTTTGTCCTTATCGGTATCTTCATTGATATAATCTGACATATTTCCTCATTTCCGCGCCGGCGGCGCAATGTTGTTTCCCCTATCAAAGTATACTGGAAAACATTCGGTTGCACAAGTGAAGTTTTTCTAAATCACAGCGGCGGGCTGCAGCATGCTTTTTCGCAGGCCGCGCATCCGCCGAACAGAGCATGTGCCTTGGCACAGTCAGTACAGGCTCTTTAGGAGCAGGATCCGATAGACCGCCCGGAGCCACAAGCCCCCGAACAGGATCCAGCCGTAGATCTCCAGACGCGGGCAGAGCCTTATAAGCCGCTCCCACGCATCGAAGCAGATAAGCAGCACTGCGTATACCAGCAAAAATCCGAAAAGCTCCGTCTCCCAGATCGAGCAGAGCCCAAGCACTGCCGCTGCCGCTCCAGTAATACCGTACCATTTTTTCCAGGCACTCTCAAAGCATCCCACCCCCATCAGCAGGAAAAAAGCAAACGGTACCTCCAGGCCCAGCGTCTTAAGAAGAAAATCAGGACTGCCCCCGCGGCCTCCCTCGTCGAACAGGTGGATTAGGTAAGAAATGCTGAGCGAGGGCATAAACGCCAGAAAACCTGTCAGAAACCGAAAAACTGCGGGAAGCTTCCCATGTCCCATAAGCACGCAGGGCACAATCACCAAAAGGAGCAGCACAAGTCCCGCCAGCAGGTCGGTCAGCACATCAAAAAAGCCCCTGTCTCCACCTGCTATAGTCGAAAAGTAAAGTCCGATTCCTTCGGCCGTCTGCATTTCATGAACACCGCTCATGGCGCCCAGAAAGATCACAAGACCGAGCACTGCCGGCACAGCGTTCCTCACTCTTTTGTTATCTGCTGTTTTCACATTGATTCTTCCGATCAAGATACCTACACCCCCGGCTAGTCATTCAAAGCCGTCCCGGCTGTTTGGAGATACTTCCCCGCGCCGCACTCTACAGATACGATATTTCCAGCAAAAGCTTCCCGGAGCCGCAGATAAAAAAGCAGCCGGCCAGCACCGCCCTCCAGTATCCAAGCCTGTCCTTTTCCTCAACGATGTCCCAAAGGGCGGATACCGCCAGCGCTATGAGCATTACCATAGTCCCGAATGTGGCCCGGTCCGGATAATGGGGCGACAGCGCCATAGCACCATAGGACAGCGCCGCCACGGCCAGGAGAGCCCATTGGGTCTTCGACAGTCCCCTTTTCAGACAGATCCCCCTGATCAGCAGCAGCACCGCTGCAGGGAGCGCCGCCGGCAGGAGAAAATCCGCTCCTGCGGTCAGCATAGAATATACTCTCTCAAAAACCCCCTGATGCTCCACATACTGGCTCCGCACAAAATTTCCCGGAGCCGCCACTACCAGAATGCTGCCCGCAAGACTGCTCGCCACCCCGGATATCAGCTGCCCTGCAGGCCCGTTCTTCCCACGGACATAGAGATATCCCGTGATCCCGGCAGCTGCAAGGAAGCATGCAGGGCCCATATTTTCATTGCTCCAGCCCGCCAGGAGCCCCAGAGGGATCAGCCACAGCCACGCAAAAGGCAGCGGTCTTTCCTCCGGCCTTTCCAAGGCGCGCAGATAGGGCCAGAGAAAAGCCAGGATCCAGACGGAAGAGTAGACATAATTTGCCGCCCCCGCCTGCCACAGCATACTCATCTTTACATTGGGATTGAGCGCAAAGAGCATGGAATGCACCAGCAGAAGCGCTGTCAGATTCCTGCGGCCGACGATCCGGCATACCAGGAACGATACAAGCAGCGTTGCCGCCACATTCAGGACATCCGCGCACCATTCCCCGCTCATCAAGGTGAGCTGCAAAGTCCCGTGGGTCATGCAGCGGCCTCCCCAGTGGAAAAAATGCCATGTCATGCTCTCCACAACATCTCTGATTCCCGCAAGGGGCTTTCCGGTCACCAGATTCGTCCCATACCAGAGATCGTCCATCATGAACCGGACACGTCTGTGAGCCGCAAACTCTATTATGATCAAAACAAGCAGCGCCGCAGAGGAAGCGGCCTTTTCGATTTTTTTCCCCATCACCCTCTGCCTTTCCGGACCAAATCACTCTGCTTTGAGTATATCGGAAAAACCTGTTCCGCACAAGTATTCTTTTCCGTCGATCGGACAAAGGCTTTGGCTTTTTGTCCGGCAGACTACAAGACCCGGGCGGGATACGTCCCGCCCGGGTCTTCCTGTCCGCTTATTCTCACTGAGCCCTGTTTCCCAATGTGATCTTTAAGGTCTTCGGCAGATACTCGCCTCTCTCCACCCGCATTACCTGGATCTCCACGGTCTCACCTGCTGCATAATACTGAATCAGATCGGTCAGGTCCTCCGCCGAATCCACCGTCTGGCCATCAAACTTTGTGACAATATCGCCTTTCAGGATCCCCGCCTGATCTGCGGC
>CANRMK010000221.1 GCA_947631715.1 uncultured Acetatifactor sp. | reverse complement strand
CCTGTAAGGGACTTTGACTTTCTTGGGATCACCATACAGTATGAGATGTGCTATACCAATATCCTGCAGATCCTGGATCTGGCAGGGATTCCTTTGACGGCTACTGAACGGGAGTGGGGCGTCCCCATCGTGGTGGGCGGCGGGCCCTGCGCCTATGACCCGGAGCCGCTGGCGGACTTTTTTGATATTATTTACATCGGCGAGGGGGAGACAAGGTACGGGGAGCTCCTTGCCCTTTACCGAAGCTGCAGGGAGGAAAAATGCAGCCGGGAGGAATTCCTGCGCCGGGCCGCACGGATCCCCGGCATGTACGTCCCCCGCTTTTACCGGGCGGAATATCATGAGGACGGCACGTTAAAAAGCTTCGGGCCTGTGGAGGAAAAGATTCCGGCCAGGGTCAGGAAAGAGCTGGCGGCCAATGTCACGGATGCAGGCTATCCCCTAAAGCCCGTGGTGCCTTTTATTAAAACGGCGCAGGACAGAGTCGTGTTAGAGATCCAGCGGGGCTGCATCAGGGGCTGCCGCTTCTGCCAGGCTGGACAGATCTACCGCCCGGTGCGGGAGCGGGACGTGGAGGTCTTGAAGCGGTATGCCCTCGACCTGATCCGGAACACCGGGCAGGAGGAGATTTCCCTAAGCTCCTTAAGCTCCAGCGATTACACAAAGCTTCCGGAGCTCATCGACTTCCTGATAGAGGAATGCGCCAGGACACACACCAATATCTCCCTGCCCTCCCTGCGCATCGATGCCTTTTCCTTAGACGTGATGAACAAGGTGCAGGATATCAAAAAATCCAGCCTGACCTTTGCGCCGGAGGCGGGGAGCCAGAGGCTTCGGAATGTGATCAACAAGGGGCTCACCCAGGAGGATATCCTGCGGGGCGCCTCCCTGGCTTTCCGCGGGGGCTGGACCCGGGTAAAGCTCTATTTCATGCTGGGCCTGCCCACGGAGACAGAAGAGGACATAAGGGGCATTGCACAGCTTTCGGACAGGATCGCCGCCGCGTTCTATGAGACGGTGCCAAAGGAGCAGCGCGTGAACGGCAGAGTACAGATTGTGGCCAGTACCTCCTTTTTTGTGCCGAAGCCGTTCACCCCTTTCCAGTGGGCCGCCCAGTGCACAAAGGAGGAATTCCTCGAAAAAGCGTACCAGACCCGCACCGCCATCACGGAACAGCTCAACCAGAGGAGCATCAAATACAACTGGCATGAGGCGGACGCGAGCGTCATGGAGGGAGTGCTGGCCCGGGGCGACAGACGCCTGGGGCAGGTGATCAGGAAAGTGTATGAAAAGGGCGGCATATTTGACGCCTGGAGCGAATATTACAGCAATGAGCGGTGGCTTGAGGCCATGGCGGAGTGCGGGCTTTCCCCCGATTTTTACGCCCACAGGGAGCGCCGGGAGGACGAGCTTTTCCCCTGGGATTTCATTGATATCGGCGTCACAAAAGAATATCTGCGCCGGGAGTGGGAAAAGGCGCTTCGGGGCGAGACTTCGGAGAACTGCAAGGTAAAGTGCCAGGGCTGCGGCGCCGCCTCCTTTGGCTGCGGCATCTGTACGCAGACCAGACAGGGGTAACGGCACATTTGCGGCAAACGCAAAGGATTCTGCTAAGGAGTATCAGCTTATGAAACTGCGGATCAAATTCAAAAAATACGGCGCTCTGCGCTTTATCGGGCATCTGGACGTTATGCGGTACTTTCAGAAAGCCCTGCGCCAGGCCGAGATCGATGTGGCGTACACCTCGGGATACAGCCCCCATCAGGTCATGTCCTTTGCTTCGCCTCTGGGGGTGGGGCTGTGCAGCAACGGGGAATACATGGATATTCGCCTGAACTCCCTGCCGGATACAGGAGACAGAGGGGAGGATAGGGGCGAGAGCCGGGAGAACACAAAGACCCCAGGGCCCTGTGAGATCCTTATAGAGCGCTTGAACGCCGCGGGGGCGCCGGGGCTGGAAGCCGTTTCCGCGCGCTTTCTGCCGGAGGACGCAAAGAACGCCATGGCCAGCGTGGCGGCGGCCTCCTATACCGTGCGCTTCCGGGAGGGCCGGGGACCGAGGGAGGCCGGGCGGCTCAAGGAGGAGCTGGCAGCATTCCTGTCAAGGGAAAGCATCTGCATCGTGAAAGAGACAAAAAAAGGGGTCAGGGAGGCCAATCTGCGCCCCGGCATCTATGAGTTTTCCTGGGACGGAGACGCCTTTCACATGCTCTTGAACGCCTCCAGCGGCTCCAATATCAAGCCGGGCCAGGTGATAGGCGCCCTGTTCGACCAGATGGGAGAGGCCCTGCAGGAAAACGCGCTTCTCATCACCAGGGAGGATCTCTATACCGACCTGGGGGAGGGAGAGGGGCACCGCTTTCTCTCCCTGGGGGAAGTTGGGGAAAGCATGCCGCTTCAGGAGATAGGAGGTGGGTCATGAGCCGCTTTATACCGGCCAAGCAGTCGGTCACAGTCACGGACAGCGAGCGGGGGCTCCTGGATACAGAGGGCGGGAAACTGGTGTTCACCGAGTATAAGGGGAGGCAGTGCGCGCTTTTATTAAAGGGCGGCAGGCTGATCGCCGCAAGCTTCTTCAGCCACGACGGGAACAGCAAGATTGGGGCCGTGTACATCGGAAAGGTCAAGAATATCACAAAGAGCATAGAGGCCTGCTTTGTGGAGATCGGGGAGGGAGAGATCTGCTTTCTGCCGCTGAAAAAAGCCCAGGCGCCGTTTCTCACCAACCGGACATGGGACGGGAGGCTGCTGCAGGGGGACGAACTGCTGGTCCAGGTGGAGCGGGACGCCCAGAAAAATAAACAGGCCTCCGTCACCGCCAATATCTCCCTGTCCAACGATTACTTTGCCATCGTGCTGGGCTCCCCAAGGATGGGCTTCTCGGCCAGGCTCACAAAAGAGCAGAGGGAGGCGGCTTCGCTGTTCTTGGAGAAGCGGGGCTTCCTGGAAAAGGGACAGCTGACCAGGGATCCCGGGAAGCTTTTAAAGCCGGAGGTCTATGAGGAGACTGTCCGGGGAAGCGCCGCGGATCCCTTTCAGGATCTTCCACCCTTTGGCGGGATCGTCCGCACACGGTTCGGGGAGCTTTCGGACGCTTCGGAGACGCTGGAACAGATCTATAAGCTGACGGAACAGTTCTTTCTCCTGGTGCGGAACGGGAGGAGCCGCCAGTGCTTTACCTGTCTCAGGAAAGCGCCGGCCCCCTGGGAGGCCGTCATTCAGAGCATGGCCGCCCCCGGGGAGTACAGCGAGATCGTCACGGACCGGGAGGAGCTCTATGAGTCGTTGGCCTCCTACTGCGAGGCCCACCTGCCCGGAAAGCAGCTTCGGTTCTACCAGGAGCCGGGGCTTCCCCTGGCCAGCCTCTATGCCCTGGAGAGCAAGATGGAGACGGCATTAAAGCCAAAAGTGTGGCTTCGCTCCGGGGGATACCTTGTGATCGAGTCCACGGAGGCGCTGACAGTGATCGACGTAAACTCCGGGAAGTACGAGACTGGAAAGGACGCCGGTGAGGCGGTGCGCCGGCTGAACCATGAGGCGGCGGAAGAAATCGCACTGCAGCTGCGCTTGAGGAACCTGTCCGGTATCATTCTGGTGGATTTCGTCAATATGGAGGACCGCGCCAGCGGCCAGGCGCTCCTGGAGCACATGCGGGCCCTGGTCAAGTCGGATCGGGTGAGGACCACCGTGGTGGACATCACGCCCCTGGGGCTTGTGGAGATCACGCGGAAGAAGCAGAAGCAGCCGCTCTCGGAACAGTTCATGCAGTAGGAAAGGGGATAAGGGGCCAGTATGGAGCTAATCGGCTTTCGGAAAGTACGGGACGGGAAATATCTGAGAAATTATGAGCTCACCTACCTGAATAAGCAGGGGCGGGAAAAGACATATGAGATCGTGAGCATGAAAGATCTTAAGGGCCCGGAGGAGCTGGGGGAAAGCCCCGCCGGCGTATCCATCGCGGCTTTCTGCGGAGGGAAGCTTCTGCTGCTTCAGGAGTTCCGCATGGGGGTCAACCGCACCATTTACAATCTCTGCGCCGGAATGGTGGAGCCGGGGGAGACCATAGAGGAATGCATCGCCAGGGAACTGTACGAAGAGACGGGGCTTCGGGTAAAGAGGATCCGGAAGATCCTAAAGCCCTCTTATGCGGCGGTGGCTATCTCCGATATTGTCAACTGCATCGCCTTTGTGGAGGTGGAGGGGACCATCGAGGACCATACCTCCGAAAATGAACAGATCAGGGCGGGCCTCTATACCCCTGAGCAGGTGCGGGAACTCCTGGAGACCGCCCGGTTCAGCTCCCGGGCCCAGATGGCGGCATATTTCTTTTCGGAACTGGGGGGATTTTGTTAATTTCGCCGAAAAATATTATGCAAA
>CANRMK010000220.1 GCA_947631715.1 uncultured Acetatifactor sp. | reverse complement strand
GGAGAAAGGCAAAGAGCAGGGAAAGTACCCGTGAACGCCCGTTAAGCGTATGGAAGAAGAGGCACAGCGCCTTTTCAATAGATTGGAAACCGCGGGAAGACCGTTTTTACAGGATGGCTTTCCCGCGGCTTTTGACGTGGCGGCTTTCGTCTGCCGCGGGCGGCCTGTGGTCTGCGGTCCCTGAATGTGAGGAAATATGGGCTTTGTCAAAAATGTGCGGGAAGAGATCAAAATCATAAGAGAAAGGGATCCGGCGATCCATTCATCCCTGGAAGTATTTCTGTATCCCAGCTTTAAGGTCATGCTGCATTATCGGCTGGCCCACTGGCTTTATGAGCGGGAACACTATTTCCTCGCCAGGTGGGTGTCTCAGCGGGGAGTGCGCAAAACGGGGATCGAGATCCATCCCGGGGCAAAGATCGGCAAAGGCCTGTTCATCGACCACGGAAACGGTGTGATCATCGGAGAGACCGCCGTCATTGGGGATAATGTGACCCTGTATCAGGGCGTGACCCTGGGCGGTACAGGCAAGGAACACGGGAAGCGCCATCCCACCATCGGGAACAATGTCATGATCAGCGCCGGGGCAAAGGTGCTGGGTTCCTTTACCATCGGCGACAATTCCAAGATCGGCGCCGGCAGCGTGGTGTTAGAGGAAGTGCCGCCGGGCTCTACCGTAGTGGGCGTGCCGGGCCGCGTGGTGAAGCGAAACAACCTGCTCCTGCCCCAGGAGACCTTGAACCAGACGGATCTGCCCGATCCCGTGCGGGAGGATATCATCAATCTTCAGCACGCCAATTCGGAGCTGATAAACCGTGTGCTGGAGCTGGAGCAGCAGCTGAAAGAGCTGCAGAAGGACAGGGAACGGGAAACGGGCGCGGTACAAAAGGATCTGTAGAGTATGTTCAGGAGGCATATATGACAGAAAATAAGCTGAGATTTTACAATACGCTGACGAGAAAGGTGGAGCAGTTCATTCCCAACGAAGAGGGAAAGGTCGCTATGTACACCTGCGGCCCTACGGTGTATCATTTTGCCCATATCGGGAATCTGCGCAGCTATATCATGGAGGATCTGCTGGAAAAGACGCTGCGCTTTATGGGGTATGATGTAAAGCGCGTTATGAATATCACTGACGTAGGCCATCTTTCCAGCGATGCGGACACCGGGGAGGATAAGATGGTGGCCGGGGCAAAGCGGGAGCACAAGAGCGTCATGGAGATCGCAAAGTTCTATACGGACGTTTTCTTTGAGGACTGCCGCAGGCTCAACATCAAAATCCCGGATGTAGTGGAGCCCGCCACCAACTGTATCGATGACTTCATCAGGGTGATCAAGCGCCTGGAGGAGACGGGATATGCCTATGAGAGCGGCGGGAATATTTATTTTGACACCTCTAAATTAAAGGAATATTACGTTTTTTCCAGCCACAGTGAGGAGGAATTGCTGGTGGGGGCCAGGGAGGACGTGGAAGAGGACGTCAACAAAAGGAACAAAAGCGATTTTGTCCTCTGGTTCACCAAGTCCAAGTTCGACGATCAGGAGCTGAAATGGGACAGCCCCTGGGGGCTGGGATATCCCGGCTGGCACATTGAGTGCTCCTGCATCAGTATGAAGCATCTGGGGGAATATATGGATATCCACTGCGGCGGCGTGGACAATATCTTTCCCCATCACACGAACGAGATCGCTCAGAGCGAGGCCTACCTGGGGCATAAGTGGTGCAATTACTGGTTCCATGTGCATCATCTGAATGATAAGTCCGGCAAGATGAGCAAATCCAAGGGCGGGATCCTTACGGTGAGCACATTGGAGGAAAAAGGATACGATCCCATGGTCTACAGGCTGTTCTGTCTTCAGTCCCACTACAGGAAGCCCCTGGAGTTTTCCTATGAGGTGCTGGACAACATGAGCGCGGCTTATGAGAAGCTTGTAAAGAGGATCGCTTCTCTGGACCGGGAGGGACAGGTACAAAAGGAGCAGTTCGACGCTTACCGGCAGCGGTTCGAGGCGGCTCTCTGCGACGACTTAAATTCTTCCATGGCCATCACGGTGCTCTATGACCTTTTGAAAGCGGACATGTCCGATGCTACAAAGTACGCCCTGGCTGAGGACTTTGACCGGGTGCTTTCCCTGCGGCTGACAGAGCCCCGGGGGAAAGAAAAGGAGAAAGAGGGCGTGGACGGAGAGCTGGAGCAATTTATTCTGGAAAAGATCGAAGAGCGCAGGGCGGCGAAGAAAGAAAAGGACTTTGCAAAGGCCGATGCGATCCGGGCACAGCTGCTTGAGATGGGGATCGCGCTGGAGGATACCCGCGAGGGCGTGAAATGGAAGAAGGTATAGGCGGACTGATAGACGGCATCCTTGAGAGATTTCCCGGGAAAAGGCAGGATGTGAGGACTTATTCGCCGCTTGCCCTGGCTTATATCGGGGACGCTGTCTATGATCTGATCATCAGGACAGTGGTGGTGGAGCGGGCCAATCGGCCGGCCGCGCAGCTCCACCGCACTGCAGTGCATTTTGTGAGCGCACAGGCCCAGGCGGTGATCGTCCAGGGGCTGCTGCCGGAGCTGACGGAAGAGGAGCTGGCAGTATACCGGAGAGGCCGGAATTCCAAACCACATACCATACCTAAGAACGCTTCCCCCGGGGATTACCTGAAAGCCACGGGATTTGAGGCTCTTCTGGGGTATCTGTATCTGCAGGGGCGGATGGACCGGGTGCTGGAACTTGTAAAACGGGGGATCGATCTGGCCGGGCTTACCCTGTGAAAGAGAGGGAATATGGCATACGAGGAATTTACCATAGAGGGCAGGAATGCGGTGATCGAAGCGTTCCGGTCGGGCAGGACCATCGATAAGCTGTATCTTTTGGACGGCTGCCAGGACGGCCCCCTGATGACCATACGGCGGGAGGCCGGAAAGCAGGACACGGTGGTGCGCTATGTGAAGAAAGAACGGCTGGACCAGCTCTCCGAAACGGGAAAGCACCAGGGAGTCGTTGCGGTGGCCGCCGCGTACAGCTATGCCAGTGTGGAGGATATCCTGCAGGCGGCCAGAGACAGGGGAGAGGCGCCTTTTGTGTTTCTGCTGGACGGCATAGAGGATCCCCACAATCTGGGGGCCATTATAAGGACAGCCAATCTGGCCGGGGCCCACGGGGTCATCATACCGAAAAATCACGCGGTGGGGCTCACGGCCGCGGTGGCAAGGACTTCTGCGGGAGCCCTGAATTACACGCCGGTGGCGAAAGTGACGAATCTCTCCAGGACCATCGAGGACCTGAAAAAAGAGGGAATGTGGTTCGTGTGTGCGGATATGGGAGGAACGCTGATGTATCAGCTTGACTTAAAAGGGCCCATAGGCCTTGTGATCGGCGGCGAAGGGGAGGGCGTGTCCCGGCTCGTCCGGGAAAAGTGCGATATGACCGCGGCGATCCCCATGAAAGGGAATATTGATTCTCTGAACGCCTCTGTGGCAGCAGGGGTGCTGGCCTATGAGATCGTGCGCCAGCGCAGCCTGTGAGAAGGGACCGCTCTGATCTGTGCAGAGGCGTTCTATTTCAGGCGGAGCCTGATGAATGCAGAGAGTAATTTGACGGCTTATGGCAGGAGAAGAATCTATGGCGGGCAGTCATTCGGACTATGATCAGTGTACCGACGGAGAGCTCATCGACAGGCTCCGGCGGGGGGAAGAAGCCATAATGGACTATATCTGTGACAAATATAAGGACCTGGTCAAGAGCAAGGCAAAGTCCATGTTCATTCTGGGGGCGGACAATGAGGATCTGATCCAGGAGGGTATGATCGGCCTGTTCAAGGCGGTGAGGGACTATGACTCGGGCAGGGACGCAAGCTTTTACACCTTTGCGGAGCTGTGCGTCAGCAGGCAGATGTACACGGCTGTCCGCGCCTCCAAACGCCGCAAGCATTTTCCGCTGAATACATATATATCCCTGGATGGCGGCACGGGCGCTATGGATGAGCAGGAGGGGCTAAGCCTGGCGGAGCTCCTTGCGGACAGGGCGGAATTAAGCCCCGAGGAGATGGTGCTGGACCGGGAGCGGGTCATATATCTGGAGGAAGCCATCGACCGGGAGCTCAGCGATTTTGAGCGGCAGGTGCTGGATCTTTATATGACGGGAATGAGCTATTCCCAGGCGGCAAAGGTTCTGGGGCGGGACGAAAAGGCCACGGATAACGCGCTTCAGCGCCTGAAGGCAAAGATCCGGAAGATGCTGTAAAAGCCCTGCGCCGTCTGAAACGGCAGAAAATCCGAAGTGCAGAAAGGTAACAGTTCAGTCCCCACCGTTGTATTCAGCCCGGTAATGTCGATGTTCTTCCGGCAGACCGTTGGAGCACGTCGGCACTTGGCGAGG
>CANRMK010000219.1 GCA_947631715.1 uncultured Acetatifactor sp. | reverse complement strand
CGGATGCATTGTGCCGGCAGCGGCATTCGGTACGTTCGCATATTACGGCTTCCGGTGCAGAAAAGAGCTGGGCGGGATCACCGGGGATACGGCGGGCTGGTTTCTGGTCATCTGCGAGGGAAGCATGGCGGCAGCCTGTGCCCTATGGAATATGCTGTTCTGATCCGGCGGGAAATAGAGAAATGAAGAAAGCGAGGAGAAAGGAAAAGGCATGAAACTGGTGATCGGCGGATTTGCCCAGGGAAAACGAAATTACGTTCTGGAAAGGAATGGGCCCAGGGATTGTATGGTGCTGGACGGAAAGCTGCGGCAGGACGAAGAGCCGGACGAAGAGCCGGACGGGGAAATACTGGTGGTCGATCATCTCCACAGATGGATCAGGGGGTGCCTGGAAAACGGCGGGTGCCCGGAAGAGGAGATCCGCACTTTTGTGAAAGATCACCCGGACTGTATCCTGATCAGCGATGAGATCGGAAACGGCATCGTCCCTGCGGACAGCTTTGAGAGAGAATACAGGGAGAGGACAGGCAGGATACTGACAGAGCTGGCGGGATCGGCGGAGGAGGTGGTGCGTGTAATATGCGGAATCGGACAGAGGATCAAATAGAATGGTTCCTGATCAGGCACGGGGCCGTGAGATCAAATCTGGAGCGCCGGTATATCGGCAGGGCGACAGATGAACCGCTGTGCCGGGAGGGCATCGAGGCGCTGCTTGCCCGGAAGCGGAAAGGGGCGTATCCGGCGGTCGGGCTTTTGTTTTCCAGCCCTATGAAGCGCTGCCTGGAAACTGCTGGGATCCTTTACCCCAAGGCAGAGCCTGTGGTCATTCCGGAGTGGGAGGAGATGGACTTCGGAGCATTTGAGGGCAGGACCTATGAGGAGCTTAAGGACTGCGGTCAGTATCGGAAATGGGTGGAAAGCGGCGGGACGATTCCGGCCTTACAGGGGGAGGGCAGAGAGGAGTTTGACAGGCGCTGTGAGGCAGGACTGTGCAGAATGCTGGGATTTCTGACGCGCCGGACAGAGGAGCAAAAGCTCTGTGGAACGGCGTGTGCTGTGGTCCATGGCGGCACGATCATGTCGCTGCTTTGCCGGTATGGCGGGGGAGACTACTTTGACTATCAGGTCTCAAACGGCGGGGGATACCGATGCCTGCTTCACTGGGACGGAGGCGGGCAGGAGGACGGTGTGCGCCATGTGCGGATAACGGACATCAGGGCATTGCCATTTTTGGAACAGTCGATTTTGGGAGAGGAAAGGGTTTGAGAATGCGCTATCATATGGCGGCGTTTTTGACGGGGTTTCTTCTGGATCTTCTTTTTGGGGACCCGCACTGTCTGCCTCACCCGGTGCGTTTGATCGGAAAGCTGATCGCGGGATTGGAATCGCACTTATTAAAGGAGACGGACCGTGAGAGGGAGAAGCTGAAAAAAGGGGCCGCGCTGGCGGCTTTGGTCCCTCTGCTCACCATGCTGGCAGCGGCGCTTTTGCTGTTTGGGGCATACAGGCTTCACCCTGCCGCAGGAATGGCGGCGGAAACCGTCATGACCTATCAGCTTCTGGCGGCAGGGTCTTTGAAAGCCGAGAGCATGAAAGTCTGTCTTTGCCTGAAAAGAGGAGACCTGGAGGCGGCGAGGAATGCTGTCTCTATGATCGTGGGCAGGGATACCTTTGCGCTGGACGGGGAGGGAGTGGTCAAAGCTGCCGTGGAGACGGTGGCGGAGAATACCTCGGACGGGGTGATCGCCCCTATGTTGTATACGGCGCTTTTTGGCCCGGTGGGGGGATTTTTTTATAAGGCGGTCAACACGATGGATTCCATGGTGGGATACAAAAACGAGAAATACCTGTATTTCGGCAGGGCGGCTGCTAAGCAGGACGATCTTGTGAACTATATCCCCGCCCGGGTCAGCGCCCATCTGATGCTTCTTTCTGCCTGCCTGGCGGGAAAGGATTTTTCGGGGAGGCGGGCCTGGCTCATATATAAAAGGGACAAGCGCAGGCACGCGAGCCCCAATGCCGCCCAGACAGAATCCGTGTGCGCGGGAGCTCTGGGGATCCGGCTGGCCGGTGATGCCAGTTATTTCGGAAAGCTTGTGAAAAAGCCCTGGATTGGGGACGCGGTAAGGAGCGCTGAGGCGGAGGATATCAGGCGCGCCTGCCGGCTGATGATGCTCACGGCGTGGCTGGGAGAGGTCCTGTGTCTGGGCGTGATGGGGGCAGTCTGCTGCTTCTTGGGGAAGTGAGGGGCCAGGGACTTCATTTCGGCTCCTGCAGGCGGATAGGGGTGCCTGGAAGGGAGGATGTGGCGTAAGATGCATGGGATTCACGGGGGTGACAGGTACAGGAACCGCATCAGATTGGATTTTTCCGTAAATGTAAATCCTCTGGGAATGCCGGAGGCGGTGAGGGATTCTCTTCACAGGGCTGTGGAGCTGTGCGGAGGCTATCCGGATATTGAGGCCCAGGAGTTGAAAAAAGCTGTCAGCGGTATGCTCTCCGTCCCGGAGGAGTCTGTGCTGTTTGGAAACGGGGCCTCGGAGCTGTTCATGGCCGTCGTGCATGGGATCAGGCCCGGAAAGATCCTGATCCCGGTGCCGTCCTTTTACGGATATGAGTATGCGGCCAGGGCCGCAGGGGCGGAGGTCGTTTATTACCCGCTAAAGCCGGAGGCAGGCTATCTGCCGGGGGAGGATCTGATGGATGCTCTTTCGGAGGATGTGGATCTCCTTTTTCTGGCAAATCCCAATAATCCTACAGGACGGCTTGTGGGAAAGGAATACTTAGGCAGACTGTTCTCGGCCTGCAGGCGCAAACAAATCACAGTGGCGCTGGATGAATGCTTTATAGAGTTCTGCGGCAGAGAGCATTCCATGCTGTCCGAGCTGCCGTGCCTGGACAATCTGCTGATCGTCCGGGCCTTTACCAAGATCTTTGCCATCCCTGGAGTGCGGCTTGGATATCTGTTGAGCGAGAACGCAGCCCTGCTTGACCGGATCAAAAGGCAGCTTCCGGAGTGGAACCTTTCCGTTTTCGCACAGGCCGCCGGTATAGCCTGTGCGGGGCAGAGCGCTTTTTTGGAGGAGACGGCGGATTATGTGAGAAGAGAGAGGAGGTTCCTTGCGGAACGTCTGGAGGGGCTGGGACTCCGGACAGTGCCGGGGGAGGCGGGTTTTATCCTTGTCCACAGCGGAAAGGATCTCTATCACGGACTGCTCAGACAGGGGATCCTGATCCGCAGCTGTGACAATTTCAGAGGCCTGTCTGAGGGGTTCTGCCGGATCGCAGTAAGGAGCAGGAAAGAAAATGAAATGCTGCTGGAGGCGTTGGCATTGATGGCAGATGAGAAATAGGGGAATGTCTCATCGCCTGGCCGCGCAAAACACTCCAGAATGGAGATTTAGCATGAAAGGAACAGAACATTTACTGCCGGAAGAGATCGAGAGGAAGAGCTTTCAGATCATTTCGGAGGAACTGGAAAAAAGGGGAATCCGACTGCCCGAGGAGCAGGAGAGGATCACGAAAAGGGTGATACACACTACCGCGGATCTTGACTATGCGGAAACGCTGTGTTATTCGGAAAATGCCGTTTCGGTCCTGAAGGGGCTGATCCGAAGCGGCGCCGATATTGTGACGGACACGAATATGGCGCTTGCCGGGATCAATCAAAGGATACTGGCAGGCTTCGGCGGGAAGGCGCACTGTTTTATGGCGGAGGAAGAGACCGCCCGGCTGGCAAAGGAGCGGGGAACTACCCGGGCGGCGGTCAGTATGGAGAGGGCGGCGGAGATCAAAAAGGAAGTGATCTTTGCGATCGGGAACGCTCCCACTGCGCTGATCCGGCTGTATGAGATGATGCAGGACGGAGCTTTCAGGCCGGCATTCATCATCGGAGTTCCCGTGGGGTTCGTGAATGTGGAGGCGGCGAAAGAGCTGATCCTTGGGACGGACGTGCCGTATATCGTGAACCGGGGAAGAAAAGGCGGGAGCGGCGTGGCGGCGGCTGTCTGCAACGCTGTTCTGTATGAGCTTGCGCAGACCTAGCGGCCAGTCATAAAAAGGCACTTCCAGACCTAGCGGCCAGTCATAAAAAAGGCACTTCCAGACCAGGCGGCCTGCCATAAAAAAGCAATTTCAGACCTGGCGGCCTGTTATGAAAAGGGCACTTCCAGACCTGACGGTCTGTCATGAAAAGGGCACTTCCAGACCTGACGGTCTGTCATGAAAAGGGCACTTCCAGACCTGGCGGCCTGTCATGAAAAGGCACTTCCAGACCAGGCGGTCTGCCATAAAAAGGCAATTTTAAATTGTGGAGAATCAGTATGAGATACGGGTTTACGACCGGAAGCTGTGCGGCGGCAGCGGCAAAGGCAGCCGCCTAT
>CANRMK010000218.1 GCA_947631715.1 uncultured Acetatifactor sp. | reverse complement strand
CAGCCTGATATACGCAGCTGCATGGAATTTTATGACACTCATGTTGTTTTTTTCTCTCTTTCCCGCTCCTCTTCCCAATGGTCTTTCAGAATCCGCTTCACAAGCTCCTCTTTTGTGACAATGGCCAGATATTCCCTCTCAATGACATAATCGACAGGATCCGCCGCCGATCTGCTCTTCTGCTCCACAAATTTCTCCTCGCATCTATGGCATGAGCCCGGCTCAGATCCTGTCTCTCAGTCTCATGCGGACAACTGTGCACTTTCCACAGCATATGAGAAAATGCTTGTCAGATATTCCGCTTTTTCTGGAAAGCAGAATGTGCTATACTAAAACAACAGACTTTTGCGGGGACCCGTCCAGGATACGATCAGGGAGAGCGGACTTATGGATGTGCGGAAAATATTTGAAATTCTGGGAATTCAGGAAACAAAAGACGAAAGCGGGATCAAAAATGCCTATCGGAAGCAGCTTGCCGTAACCAATCCGGAAGATAACCCGGAGGGATTCAAGCGGCTCAGAGCGGCTTATGAAGAGGCCTTGAAATATGTCCGCCAGGAGGACATACCCGCCGAAAACATTTCCGACACTCCTGTCACCCAATTCCTGAAAAGGCTGGACGATCTATATCGCAGTCTTTCCAGACGGCTGGACCGAGCCCAGTGGGAATGCCTGCTGAAGGATGAAATCCTGGACAATCTGGATCTATGCGAGGATGCCAAGTGGGGATTCTTTCAATATCTGTCGTCGCATCATGAACTTCCCCCTGATGTCTGGCATCTTCTGGACCAGACCTTTCACATCGTCCGGGACAGCCGGCAGTTTCAGGAGCATCTTCCGGTGAGTTTCGTGAAATATATTCTCTTCTTCTGCTCGGAGGACGCGGACGATGCATGTTTCCCCTTTGCCTATCTGGAGGGCAGTGACACTGCAGATTACGATGAATTTATTCATAAGCTGAATGACCTGTCGCAGCTCATGGACAAGTCCGATTCCTATGATGACCGGGAAAAATGGCTGGCTGAGGTCTCCGGCTCTGTTGCATATTTGGAGAGCCTGCAGATATCTCATCCCTATTTCGACCTGGAAAAAGCCAGATATGCGCTGAAGACCGGCCGCAGTGAGGAAGCTCTGGAGACAGCGGAGCATTTAATGACCCTTGGCCTGAATACCCCGCGGCTGCTTTTCGTATGCGCCCAGATTTTCAAAGAATGCGGGCGTGCGGAGGAAGCCCTGCAGATCTGCCGGACTTTCCTTGGGCCTGTAACGGATAAAAATATTCCGGACACCTCCCGCCGAACCCCCAGCGACACCTACACCGCCGCAGTATTCGCCGCCGAAATCCTGCTTCACCGGAAAGCATACGACGACGCTTTTGTGTATGCGGATCTGGCGCTGGATACCTACCACACAAAAGAGGCCTGGGATCTTATGACAGATATCAGCACAGGCATCCTGGAACAATTTGCGGATCAGCAGCGCTCCGGCGCGGAGCCCGGGCAGGAGGAGGCGATCCGGCTGGCCAGATGCTTCCGCCAGACCGGCCGGGCAAAAGAGGGCGCCGCCTATTTTAAAGAGCATGCCGTTCTCACGGCGGATACCCCCGAATGCCACCGCGCCAGGGCGCTTCTCTTCCAGTCCGCCGGAATGTATCAGGAAGCTCTGGAGGCGACAGAGCAATGCGCACGCTGTCTGGAGCAAAGCCCGGAGCGAGACGAAACGGCCATTTCCGGCAATCTTGAACTCCGGGGCATCATCTTAGGCAGTCTTTATAAAATACAGGAAGACAAACATTCTTCCGAGGCCGTCCGGCAGAAAGGAGAGGCATTCTCCGCCTTTTATGAGGCACGGAAGCTGACTCCCAAATCCATTCCTCTTCTGATGAATCTGCTGGGCCTGATCCGCCTTATGTGGGAATGCGAGCCGTCTCAGGAATATTACCGGCAGGGTGCGAATCTCTGCGAAGACATCAAAGAACTGGACAGCGGTGAATTCTGGGCCTGCTTCTACGCCCAGGAGGCCTATGAAAAGCTTGACATGCCTCAAAAGGTCATCGACAATTTTTACGAGGCCAAAAAAATATACGGCGGCCTTCCCGAGATTTACGAACGGGCCGTCAGAGTCTTTATACGCTGCAGGCAGTTCGCCGACGCTGAAGATATTCTCAGGCAGGCCCGGGAGGCTGGCGTTTCCAGCGCCTGTCTGAAAGTCTTGGAGCTGGAATATCTGTGGCGTTCGGCAGATTCAGAAGAAAAGCTTCTGAAATCGGAATCCTTTGCCGGACAGATCATTGCACAGATGGAAGAACAGTTAAAGGAAATGCAGGCCGACCGGGAAAACGATCCCGGCCAGGCACCCTCCGGGCTGCAAAAACAGCTGGCGGAGGCTTACAGGCTGCGGGCAGTGATCCATGACAACAACGGCCAGATCAGGGACTTTAAGGATCTGGACCGCATCGAGCAATGGGCCGTACGCTCTCTGGAATTAAACGATACCTATGCCATAAGATATTTTTTCAGCTATTTTTATATGTATGAAAAACCGGATTCCCGCAGGGCCTATGAGCATCTGAAGATCTGTGAGATGCTGGGACCGAATCCCTGGGTATTCTTCCGCATGGCTCAGTGTCACGAGGAATGGTCCCAGTGGGATGAAGCCATTACATATTATCAAAAAGGAGCGGAGCTGGCGCCGGAGGAAGACGATTTTCTCTGGCGGATCGCCTGGCTTTACCGCACTAAATTCATCCGGACCGGTCAATGGGAATATTACCGCGAAGCCATCCGATACCTGGATCTGCAAACGGAACGCTTTGGGACCGGCTCCGAGGGCAATGGACACATCTGGTGGCAGTACTCGGACCTGCACGCCCGGCGCGGCGAATACGAAAAAGCTCTGGAGGAGATCGAAAAAGGCCTGGAATGCACCCGGCACAGCCGCGATCTGGGACATAAGGCGCTCCTGCTGGAGCTTTTGGGACGATGTGAGGAAGCAGTCAGGGTTTATGAGGAAAGCATCAAGGCAGCCTCGCAGCACAAGACAGACTATCCCTATGCCTATTCCCAGATGTTCAGCCTTTTCTGCCGGGACAAGGCTTATGCGGACGGCCTTGCCTGGTTCCTGGAGCGGCAGACCGCTCTGTTCACAGACGTTCAGCGCGAAAAAAATCTGTACTTTATCAAATGCTTCTACCTGTATCTCGGCGAATGGAAAAATGCCATGGACACGCTGGTGCAGATCTACAGCGCCTCTGTCCGGCCGGGGCAGAAGCCGTGCGGCAGCCTGCGCTCACGCCGTGCGGCCCGCAATATCTTATCGTTAAAAAAATATGTATTTGATACCTGGGAAAAAGAAGGGCAGCGAATAGACCGCCTGCTGGACGCCTATCAGTTCTTTTTGTCCAAAAACAAGCTCAGGGCCAGGGCCAAAGAAGCCATATCCCTGCTGGAACGCCCCGAAAGCGCAGGTCTGAAAGAGCACCATGGAGCCAAAAGAGACGCCTATCTCCAGATCGCATTCTGCTATGCCGATTATCTTTTAGAGGACGAAACAGCTTTGATCTATTTTAAAAAGGCGCTGGAGCACGCACAGCTCTCCGCCGGAAAAGCAGACAGCAGCCTGTGCTATACCCTGAAGCACCTTATGGGATGCCTCTGGAGACTGGGGCGCCCTGAAGAGGCTTCGACATACCGGGCCCTTTACATGGACGCGATTGCCGGAGGCAGTTATCAGGAGTGCGGCTCTCTGAACAAAAGTCCGGAGGAATTTTATGAATCTGCCTGTCCCGGCAGGCCAAATCTCTACAGCCTGTTTTTGCTGGATCTCTACAGCGGTCAATACGAAAAAGCGGAAAGCCGCCTGAAGGCACTGGAAAAGTGCCAATGGTGCTGGAACTGTATCGCCAGGGAATGCACGGAGCTCTGGGAATGCCGGGGATATCTGGCCCTGGTCCGCGGAAACAGAGAGGCGGCGATCGATGCTTTCAGGCGGGCACGCTCCTGCGCGGAGGAGCGAAATGATGATGCCGGCAGAGAATTAAGGAGACTGGGCGCCGCAATCTGACGCCACCGTGCCCTGCGTCGATGACCACACACCTGCGGCCGTCCCCCGCACTGATCTTTCCTCCGATGGTAAAAAATGCCGCTTCTTTCCCCATATATGCCAGGGATACAAGAAGCAGAACGCCAGTGACCGCTGCCAGAAGTCTGTTGTGATTCTTATTCATTTGACATGATACCCGTCTGATTGCTTTGAAATAATATATTCCGGTATTTTTTCTTTAAAACCTGTAAAACAGTTGCAATGTCAGGTTTCTGTGTTTTATAATAGAGCATATCGGAGCAATCGCACCGAAAGGAGGATTTATTGACGGCTTTATGAAGAAGAT
>CANRMK010000217.1 GCA_947631715.1 uncultured Acetatifactor sp. | reverse complement strand
TGACGCGGGAATGAGAGGCAGTATGGGAAAAGTTGGAATCGTGACGGACAGTCACAGCGGCATTACACAGAAGCAGGCGGCGGAAATGGGCATTTATGTGCTGCCCATGCCTTTTTACATTGATGACGTGTGTTATTTAGAGGGAGTGAACCTGTCCCGGGAGGATTTTTTCAGGAAATTGAAAGAGGGCGCCAGGGTCGGCACTTCCCAGCCCGCTCCCGCAGATGTGACGGGCATCTGGAATAAGGCGCTGTCGGAGTATGACGAGATCGTATATATCCCGATCAGCAGCGGCCTGTCCGGCTCCTGCATGACGGCTATGGCGCTCTCTGCCGGAAAATCCTACAGCGGAAAGGTGTTCGTGGTGGACAACGGCAGGGTATCCACCCCCATGCGCCGGTCCGTGATGGATGCCGTGGAAATGGTGCAGGAGGGATACGGTGCGGCGCAGATCAAGGAAATGCTGGAGGCGGCAAAAGCCCAGATGGGGATCTATGTGGCGGTGGATACCCTGGAGTATCTGCGCAGAGGCGGGAGGATCTCAAAAACAGCGGCAGCCGTGGGGACAGTGATGAACATTAAGCCGGTGTTAAAGCTGGACGTGGGGACACTGGGCGTCTATAAAAAGTGCCGTGGGTTCGGACTGGCAAAGAAAGCCATGATAGAAGCCATGCGCCATGATATGGAGACCGTTTACGCAGAGCAGGTCCAAAAGGGGGAGCTGTATCTGCTGGCGGCGTCCAGCGCGTCTAAGGAGGCGACGGCGCAATGGGTGCAGGAGATCCAGGAGGCATTTCCGGGCATGAGCGTCCTGTGCGACGACCTTGCACTGGGGATTAGCTGCCATGTGGGGCCGGACGGACTGGGGATCGCCTGCTCCTGCAGGCCGAAAAGAATATAGGCCGGACGAAAAGCGGCGCGGAAAAGAAGCTGATATGCGTGATGAAGCGCACAGGGGGTGTAAGTTTGAAATTCGAGAATACAAAAGTGATGAACTTTGAGGGAGCTCTGCGGGGAATGAGAAATCCCTTAAACTCCTGGGACCGATCCGACTCTGTCTATCCGGAGGACGGAAGCGCACAGATTGGAGAAGCGGATATGGCTCTGGCCAGGCGGCTGATCAAGGCCGGCTCCGAGCACAGGAAATTCATGCGCCAGATCTTTGTGTCTGTGGATATTACGGCTCCGCTCTACTGGTGGAAAGAATTTGATACCTACAAGGTGGGAACGGTGGCAAACAGCACCAGCACCATGCACAAGCTGGCCGCTTCGCCCATCACGCTGGAATGCTTTGAGATTGACGATTATCTCCCCGGGCTGGACGCAGGGCAGGAGGACAGAAGCGTCGGCAGCATCGTGGAGCAGGAGATCATAAGCTTTCTGGAAAATCTGCGGCTCCGCTATCTGGAGACGAAAGACAAAAGATACTGGAAAGAATTGATCCGATGGCTGCCGGAGGCTTGGCTGCAGAAGCGGACCGTCACTATGTCTTATGAGAATCTTTTGGCCATGTGCGGAAAAGGCCAGCGCAGATTTCACAAGCTGAACGAGTGGTCCGGCCAGGACGATGCTGCGGAACCCAATTTTATCTCCTGGGCCAGGACGCTGCCCTATGCGGCGGAGTTACTGTTCCCGGACGAGTCAGAAAACGACGGGGAGACGCTGTGACCGCGGCGTCTCCCCACCGTATCTCCCCGCCCCACACAATACGTGCTTTTTTTCATGCGGGGCTCGGAACACAGATGGATGGATATATGTGTTTTTATGGTATTAGCGGGAGGGAACCAGCTTTGCCCGCCTGAGAGCCATGTAGAGAATGGGGATCAGGATCAGCTGCAGGAGGATTCCGGGGAAGCTGGACACAAAGTATCCAGTGGCCCATGCGCTCAGGGAGTATGCGTTCCCGCTCCGCGGCGCAAAGATGAGAGCCCGCGCAATGCCTGTGAGGACCCGGCCCGCCAGCATGGCGGTGAGCAGGCTGATGTACAGGTCAGCCAGCAGCTTCCCGGTCCGCACCAGTCGGATCATAATGCCGGAGATGAGCCCATAGAGCGCAAGCTCTACCATCATGGTAGGCAGATAGCCCCAGGCGGGCATGCTGGTGATAAAGCTGGAGAGCAGGGGGCCAATGATGCCGCAGGCCAGGCCGTACTGCCAGCCGCATATGAGACCGCAGAGCAGCACGGGAATGTGCATGGGGGAGAGCAGTGTGCCGGCGTTTGGAATCGCGTGGAGAGCCATGGGCAGAACCACGCAGAGAGCAGCGCACACGGCTGTTGTGATACTTCTTGTGAGATGACTCATTTTTTTCATTTTGATTTTCCTCTTTCTTTCGGTTTGAAATTTTTGAGATGTGATGCGCCCGGCTCGCCTGTTTTCGGCAATAAAAAAACCATGAGGCGTACACTCTCCTTAGAGAGTCCTGGGCCTTCATGGCACTTTTGCCTCTTCATGAGGCATCTTCTACCTTATAATGATAACCGAAAATTTGATCTTGTCAAGAACTTTGTGACAGCGGCTTGAATTTGACGGGACAGGCATGCTATGATGGAAGCGGTATGGGACGGCCAGGACAGAAGAGGCGCATAAAATGATTTTAAGGAGCAAGTTTGAAAATAGATTTTTAAACTATTGATTGGTATGCGTGCTGAAGCACGCCAGGGGTATAAGTATGAGGATTATGGTGATGGACGGCCAGGGAGGCGGCGTGGGCCGGAGCCTGGTGGAAGAACTGCACGGCAGATTCCCGGAGGCTGAGATCGTAGCGGTGGGAACCAATGCCGCGGCCACCTCCAACATGATGAAAGGGGGCACGGCAGCGGGAGCTACCGGGGAAAATGCGGTGGTCTATAACAGCGCCAGGGCGGATGCCATTCTGGGGCCCATCGGGATCGTCATGGCAAACGCCATGCTGGGAGAGATCACGCCTCGAATGGCGGAGGCGGTGGCTTCCAGCGACGTTCCAGTCCTGCTGGTGCCTATGAGCCGCTGCAACGCCCAGGTCATGGGCCTGGAGGACAGAAAGCTGTCGGACCTTGTGAGAGAGGCGGCGGACCGGCTGGCAGCTCTGGCTGATGGATCGCCCTGCGCCGCACAAGCGCGGGAGCCCCAGGCTGCGCCGAAGAAGCGGCCGCGCCAGGAAGAGGACGCCTGAACGGTGACTGTCATTTTGACCGGAAGCGGAAAACGGAGGTTTGTATGAATGGAGAGAGGGGCGTCTCTTCGATGCCTTACAGAGCGCAGGACAGACTGCTTGAGCAAATCGACGGAGAGCGCCGGAAAGCGGCAGGAAAAGGCAGGTGTCTCATAGTGGCGATCGACGGCAGGAGCGCTTCCGGGAAGACTACGCTGGCGGAAAGTCTGGCGGAGAAGACGAAAGCGGGCGTGGTCCATATGGACGATTTTTTCCTGCCCCAGGAGCTGCGCACAAAAGAGCGGTTCCGGGAACCAGGCGGGAACGTGCATTATGAACGATTCTGCAGGGAGGCGCTCCCGGCCCTGGCGGCTGGAGGAGATTTTGATTATGTGCGTTTCGACTGCGGCCGGATGGCTTTGGGAGACCGATGCCACGTGGACTGCAGTTCGGGAATCGTGATCGTGGAGGGCGCGTACAGCTGTCACCCGGTGTTTGGGGACTATATGGATATCAGGGCGTTCTGTGATGTGACGGACCAGGAGGCGAGGCTTGCGCGCATCTGCCGCCGGAGCGGAGAGAGCGCGGCGGAACAGTTCCGGCAGCGGTGGATCCCTCTGGAGGAAGCGTATTTTGAGGCTTTCCGGATCAGGGAAAAGGCCCATATCGTATTATACCCGGCGGAGGATATTTAAAGTTTTATACGGATGATACGAATGACGGGAAATGGCCGCTGAAGCGGCAGAATGAGAGGAAATATGCTGCAGCGTTTTTATCCGGACAATGAGGCGGACAGCGCTTACGGGATAGATTACAGGTCATTGTTCGAGAAGGGATATCGGGGCGTGATCTTTGATATCGACAATACTCTGGTGCCTCACGGCGCCCCCGCGGACGAGAAAGCGGAAAAGCTGTTTGCCGGGCTGAAAGAGATTGGGTTTCGGACCATGCTCCTGTCGAACAATAAGGAACCCCGGGTGAAACTGTTTGCGGACAGGGTGGGCTCCGGGTATGTGTACAAGGCGGGAAAGCCGGGCCGGAAAGGATATGAAAAGGCCATGGAGCTCATGGGCACTGTGCCTGAAAATACGGTCTTTGTGGGGGATCAGCTCTTTACGGATGTGTGGGGCGCTAAGAGGGCGGGGATCGTCACCTGTCTGGTAAGACCGATCCACCCCAAAGAGGAGATCCAGATTGTGCTAAAGAGGCGGCTGGAATGGATCGTGCTGTTTTTTTATCACCGGGCGCGGAACCGGGGGA
>CANRMK010000216.1 GCA_947631715.1 uncultured Acetatifactor sp. | reverse complement strand
TTTTAATCTTCCGTTTCGGATTCCTGCCTGCGCTTTTCCATGATCTCCCGGAGGCTTTCCGTGTAAGGCGCTGCCGCTATGCCGTATTCCGTCACGATCCCCGCGATCAGCTCATGGTCCGTCACATCGAACGCCGGATTATATACTTTCACACCCTCCGGCGCCATTCTCTCCCGGTACCACATCTCCGTGACCTCATGCTCCGGCCGCTGTTCGATGCGGATCTCCTTTCCCGTGGGAGTATCCATGTCTATGGTGGAAGTAGGCGCACAGACATATACCGGCACCCCATAATACTTTGCCACCGCCGCCACCACAGACGTCCCGATCTTATTGGCCGTATCCCCGTTGGCCGCCACCCTGTCGCAGCCTACAAACACCGCCTGCACAAGCCCCTGGGCCATAACGCTTGCAGACATATTGTCGCAGATCAGCGTCACGTCCACCCCGGAAGAATGCAGTTCATATGCGGTGAGACGCGCTCCCTGCAAAAGGGGCCTGGTCTCGTCCGCGAACACATGAAACCCGTATCCCCGCTCCTGACCAAGGTAAATAGGCGCGGTGGCTGTCCCGTACTTGACAGTGGCCAGCTGTCCCGCATTGCAGTGGGTGAGGATCCCGTCTCCGGGCTTTACCAGCGTCAGGCCGTTCTCCCCGATCCTGCGGCAGACCTGGATGTCCTCTTCCCTGATCCGCAAAGCTTCCCTGTGCAGGATCTCTTTCACCTCCGCTACAGAGCGCTTTTGCTCTCTCCCGGCTTTCAGTGCGGTCCGCTCCATGCGCTTTAACGCCCAGGACAGATTCACTGCCGTGGGCCTGGCAGAATCCAGGAATTCCTGATATTCCCGGAATTTCCCATAAAATATCTCAAAGTCCTCCGTATCCATGTCCCTGACCAGCACATAGATTCCCAGCGCAGCCGCCACACCGATCGCAGGGGCGCCCCGGACTTTCAACAGATAGATAGCGTCCCAGATCTCCTGGGCTGTTTTTAAAGCGATCAGCTCTGTCCTGCCGGGCAGCAGCGTCTGGTCAATGATCACTACCGCATTCTGTTCTTCGTCCAGCTCTACCGTATTGTATTCCATAATATTCTTCTGCATGCTTCTTCCCCTTTTCGGCTATAGCCGTCCTGATCACTGCCGCCGCACGATATCCGCGAACTCCGCTCCCGCAGCAGACGCCAGGTCCTCCGGCGCAAGCGCCAGCTGAGAACCGATGCGGCCCCCGCTGACGATAATTTCCGGCAGTTCTTTCGCGGAACTGTCGATCCTGGTCGCATACTGCTTCTTCATTCCCACCGCGGTACAGCCGCCCCGGATATAACCGGTGACTCTATTGATGTCCTTTACGTGGATCATCTCCACGCTCTTCTCCCCTACGCTCCTGGCGGCCGCTTTCAGATCCAGCTCCGCTTCGATGGGAATCACGAACACAAAATAATTTTTGCTGTTCCCCACCGTGACTAACGTCTTATAAACTTTTTCATGAGGCAGTCCCAGCATATCCGCGACCTGGATCCCATCCACGAACTCGCCGCACTCATAGGTCAGATGCCGGAATGGGATCTTTGCCGTTTCCAGTATTCGCATGGCATTGGTCTTGATCTCTTTCTGCTTCGCCATTTTCATCCCTCCGCTGCTGTACATCAGACAAGGGCGGGATCTTACAAAAAATCCCACCCCTACAGTATATCACAACTTTTTATTTCTATCTACCTAATCTTCCGGCATTCTTTTCCCAATCTTCCACCATTCTTTACCCAGAAGTAACAGTTCAGCCTTTCTCTTGCAAGTCACGCCCGGTACTGCCGATGTTCTCCCGGCAGACACGCTTCCGCCCGGTTCCGCACGTAACAAAAAACAAGCGCCCGCTTCCGATACGGCTGACAGATTCCAGCCGTCGGAAACGGGCATTTGGTCTTATATCCTGGATTTCCGATTACCTTACCGCCGCATTGTTTCAGTTGTATCATGCTTTATGCGGTATTGTCATTGAGCCAGTTACAGAGCCCTGCGAAATCATAATTCACGCTATAAAAATCCCGTCAATCCATTCTTTCTGAGCTATAATATACTTCAGCATTTCTCGGTTGGTCCTCGCCAGATCCTTATACTGGTTGACATTCTCGAAATGCGCTGTGCAGATTATCTGAATGGAACAGATAACGTAGTAAACCGCCTGTTTTTCTTCCGCTGTCAGAGGATTTACGCTGTCATAGCCTTTCAAAATATTTTCCAATATTTCAGGAAATTTATCGTAGACGTTTTTCGTATTTCTCTGCTCGGATAATATCCCCGTGGCGCAGTAGCAGGAATCCCATAACCTCACATTTCTTTCGCTGAGTTCAAAGTCCGTGAAACCGCTCACCTCGCCGCCGCTAAACAGGATATTGGAAGGATTTGGATCGCGGTGTATCAGCTGCTTCGGGAGCTTTTCAAACAGTTTTCCGAAATTTTCGATATAATCCTTAAAAAAGCTTTCCGGTATGCCCATCTCCCATTGGATATTTTGCTTTTGTACATTCGGCAGAGCATATTCCGCCACTTGGGCGAACAGGTTCTGCTCATACGGTGATAGTGCTTCTTCCTCATCTGCCAAAGCATTATGCAGCATGGCAATAGCCTTACCGTATTGAAATCCAAACTTACCGCAATTTGCTCCGAAACGTTCTTCCTTGGAAAGCGGCTCGCCCTTTACTTTGCGCAGCAGTACAAAAATGTCCTGCCCCTCAACAAAATCATCGCCGTTTTTTGTCGGAACGGGAACTGACGCTGAAAGGCCGTGCTTTTCAATGGCTCTTGCCGCTCCCAGATTCCGAAAAAGCATCGCTCGGTCGCCCGTTTTGAGGATATGGCTTTTTCCTATCTTCCACGCCTTATCCGCAGCTTGTGTGCCATCGACAACTTTCACGCTGCCGATAGCGCTATCTTCGGGGATATCCCAATTGGATAAAATTTTCCGCAGTTCTATTTCGCTGTACATAAATGAAACCTCCGATTTTGATTTATGCGTCCCATAGAGGGACAGGTATTTTTTTGGAGAACAGCCATACATATTCATAAACGCCTTATAAAATCCGGCGTAGGTATCAAAGCCGTATTCCATTGCCACATCTGTCGCTTTTCGTCTGGCATTTATCTCCTCCAGCGCACGGTCAAGCCTCCGTCTTTTGATGTAAACAGCTAACGGCACGCCTATCATCTGCGCAAACAGACGCTGATAATGCCATACCGAGTAGCCCGCCATCTGCGCCAGTTCCTCGGGCGTAATATCTGTTTTCAGATTACGCTCGATATACGCAGCGCTGACTCTGATAATATCTGCATTCTGCATGAGAGTCCTCCTTCCCGGGATGATTTCATTATATATTATTTGAACCGTGAAAACATTTCCTGCTGTGCGAAAATAAGAGAAGAAATTTTCTGCCATTGAAAGAACATATGCTTGCACAGTGTATAGTGAAAAATGCCAGAACACTTATGATTCTCCCAGCTCCACATTCTCTAAGGGCCTCATCCGGCAGAATAAAATAGTTGAACACAGCGATACAGAGAGGTATGATAAAAAAGACAATCATTTCAAAGTATGATTAAAAAAAATCATTTCAAATTTTGAGGCAGGAATTTATGAATAAAATAAAGCGCAGGAACGCGGCACTGTTTTTGGTCTGTTTGGTCCTTATGATAAGCGGGTGTGAAAACGGGCATACCGGGAAAGTGCAGGAAAATAATACGGAGCAGGCTGAAACATCGGCAGAACCTTCCGAGGCAAAGGGAGAACAGGCCGAGGCAGCAATTCTGGAAACAGAAACAGCGTATTCTTCTTTGGAAGACGGACCTTCAGATATTCCGGAGGTCTTCATGGAGGTTTTAAAACAGTACCTGCAAATTCCGGTCGGTACAAATTTATATTCAGACACGTATTGGGAAAAAGTGGCACAGGGAGACTGGAAAGATGTCTATGAATATTTGGGCGGTGCAGAAAATATATGTTACAGTCTGTCTGATTTGACGAATGATGGATTCCCTGAACTGATTATGGGAAGCTATACTGATGCGGATGCCTTTCCTCTTGAAGGCGAAAAAGTATTTCAGGTTCAAGGCTCCGACTGGGAGAATAGCTATGTCTGGATATATGTTGTTTATTATTACAATGGTAATGAAGTAAAACAAGTATGCGAATGCGAGGGGAACCGTATTGAATTATATGAAAATGGGATTATCCATTATTCGGGAGGAGGAGTGTCACAGCCAATGCAGTATCTCCAATTTCAAACGGATACTGAGAACTATGAGACCGGAGCATATATTGAGTTGAAAATAGAGAATGGCGAAGTCACAGGATATCTGAAAGCAGTAGGAGACGATTATGTGGAGATAACAGAGGACGAATATCGTCA
>CANRMK010000215.1 GCA_947631715.1 uncultured Acetatifactor sp. | reverse complement strand
ACCGAGCGGAAGCGCGTCTGACGGGAGAACATCGGCAGTACCGGGCGTGACTCGCAAGGGAAAGGCTGAACTGTTACGCTTAGCTCTTGTCAATCCGGGCCGGCGCTGGTACAATATAATCCGGAAAGGGAGGATGCGGAATGCGTACCATGGAATTTAAGATGGAGAGGCCGGGGCTTTTGGAGGCGGGGCAGCAGATCACGGTGACGGAGGGCGTGCTTCCCAGCAATTATTATTATACCATTGACCCCTCTCTTGCCATGTCCGCCAATATCCCTTTCCGCAGCCGTTTGAAGAGCCGTGAGGGCGTGGTGCTGGAGGTCCGGGAAAACGCCAGGGGCTTTTATGTGACGGCGCAGTTCGATGAACCGGAGGCGTAAAAGGCAGCGGAATTCTGCGGCGCAGGAGTGTTCTGCGCGGAGAGGAGAGAGAAATGTTAAAGAAGATTGCAACAGACAAGGCCCCTGCGGCCATCGGCCCTTATTCTCAGGGAATCATCGCGAACGGATTTCTGTTCGCGTCCGGGCAGATCGCCATCGATCCTGCCACGGGAGAGATAAACGGCACGGATATCACGGCGCAGGCGGAGCAGGTGATGAAGAATGTGGGCGCTCTGCTGACAGAGGCGGGGACGGATTATGAGAATGTGGTAAAGACCACTTGTTTCCTTGCGGATATGGGCGATTTTGCCGCTTTTAACGAAGTCTATGCAAAGTATTTTACGGAGAAGCCTGCGCGCAGCTGTGTGGCGGTCAGGGCGCTGCCGAAGAATGTGCTCTGCGAGGTGGAAGTGATCGCAGTAGTCTAGGAGGGGCTGAACTGTTACGGGCAGGCAGGTCCTGGGGGAGCGTCCCGGAAAGAGCGGATAAAATGATTTTCCGCCATACATATTTTGCGGATATCGGCAGAAACTAAGAGCAGACGGCAGAGCTACAGCCCGGGTGCGGACTGCTGCTTTGAATCTGGATCGAAAAAGGAGTATGCTGATATGGATTATCTGAAAGCTTTTCTGGTCGGCGGGCTGATCTGTGCGCTGGTGCAGATCCTGATGGAGAAGACCAAACTGATGCCGGGGCGCATTATGGTGCTTCTTGTGGTGACGGGGGCTGTGATCAGCTTTTTCGGCTGGTACGAGCCTTTTGTGGAGTTCGCCGGGGCCGGTGCCAGCGTGCCGCTTCTGGGTTTTGGGCACAATCTGATGAAAGGCGTGAAAGAGGCGGTGGACGAGCAGGGATTTCTGGGCGTGTTCGCAGGGGGATTTAAGGCTGGAGCGGTGGGAACCGCAGCCGCTTTGATCTTCGGCTATCTCGCCAGTCTGATCTTCCGGCCAAAAATGAAAAAATAGCGGGCTAGAGCGCTTCAAAGGGAATGCCCTCCCGCTCCAGAAAAACTCTTAAGGCCCGATCCCATATGGCATCGGGCTCTTTTGTGGCCAGAAAGGTGCGCAGGGAGACGGCTGTGGTGAGGACGGCTTTTGAGCCGTCATAGCGGATATTCAGGGCCAAGGCTTTCACAAGTCCGGGATCTATGCTGCAATTTTCCCGCTTTAACAGCGCGGCCGCCTTTTCCGGCGCCAGCTGCAGGGTAAAGCGGAAAAAGAGAGGCGTGCGCTTTCCTTTGATCAGTTGAAAGCACAGGCCGCGTATCTGGCTCCAGGGCAGGAACTCCGGAAGCTCCTGTGGGGCGCTTTCCGGATCCTGAGCAAAGAAGTCTTTATTCAGATGCCCGTCCAGAGTGAATGTGCCGGCGGTACCGATGACGGCCTCCTCCAGCAGAAAGCCGTCGAAGCTTTCACCTGCCAGAAGCTTGTTCATGAATTGTTTCATGGATGTGATCTGCAATGCGGTCATGCTGCCGGTCTCCTGTGTTTTGAACTTGGATCTGTGTTTTTGAGGAATCTGCCTTAATGGGCCGAAGCTTTCCCGTAACGGGCGAAAAGCTCTTTTGCGTAATTCATGCACCCGGGCAGCACATGGAACGTCTTTCCGTCGGTCATAGTCACTTTGCGAAAACCGAGCTTTTGGATGTATCTGCCGTTTAGGACGCAGGTAAAGGCAGGAGAGAAAAAGACGGGATAATTCTCCAGCTGGGAATAGAAATTTTCGGCGGAGGAGGTGATGCTCACGGTCCTGCCGTCGGTCAGCAGGATGTCCAGCATATTGCCGTTTTCAACTGCATAGACGATCTCAGGTTCCGTCACATAGAGCGTGTCCTGCCTGGTGCGCAGTTCGATCAGGGGCACAGCGGCGTCTTTGACGCGTTTCGCATGGTCGATGCAGGCGGTGAGCTCTTCCGCCCGGATGGGTTTTTCCAGAAAGACCACGTCCCCCTGGAACTCTTCCTTTCGGTAATCTATCTCGGAACAGCACATGACGATGGGCGCCTGGACGCCTTTCTGGAGCAGTTCGCGGTAGATATCGCTGCCTGTGACGCCGGGTGTGTGACACATGTCGATAAAGAAAGCATCGTACTGCATGGGATTGGCAAGGAGAGACTCGGCGTTCCCATAGGAGTCCGCGTAAAGCGTTCCGCCGGCGGCGATCCGTCTGTCGGCCTCCCGCTTGATCAGGCGTTCGAATTGTTTGCGGTCGGCAATGTTGTCATCGCATACGGCTATGTGCATATCCTGTCACCCTCCTCGGTAATCCTGCCCTTTGCCGGAAGATACTTTCCGTTCATCATTCCATTTGTTATCAGCGCGGGAAGTATCCCCAGCCGTCTGCAGCGGCTGTTTCCTGCAGACTTTTCACTAAAGCTGATTATATCAGAAAAACCTTCGGAATAAAAGTACTCCAATGAGAACCTGGACAAAAAAGATGGCAGGCATGCCGTATTTGAAATACCAGTGTCTGGTCTTATGACGGAAACAGTTCATGCCCAGGATACAGCCGAGAGCGCCGCCCAGGAGGGCCGCGGTAAATAAGGATGCCTCAGAAATGCGCCATGCGCCCCGGATGGCCCGCCTTTTATCGATGCCCATGAGGGTAAGACCGATCAGGTTGATGATAAGGAAATAAAGGATGGCTATTGTCATGGCGTTTTGCTCCCTGCAATGTATCCTGCAGCTTGAAAGCGGCGCGCCCGCTCAGGGGCAGGCGCCGCTTTGAGGTTCAGAACATTTCCACGCCCTGCTCCTGCATCTTCATGGCGCGGACCTTGCTGGAGAGGCCGAAGAGGTTGATGAAGCCCTCCGCATCGTGGTGATCGTACAGATCGCCGGTGGTAAAGGAAGCGATGCTCGCATTGTACAGGCTGTAGGGGGAGGTGGTGCCGGCCTTGATGATGTTGCCCTTGTAGAGCTTGAACTTCACTTCACCGGTCACATATTCCTGAGTCTTTTCGATGAAAGCCTGCTCCGCCTGGCGCAGGGGGGTGAACCACTTGCCCTCGTACACAAGGCTTGCAAAGCGGCTGCCCATCTCTTTCTTCAGCGCGTAGGTATCCCGATCCAGGATCAGCTCTTCCAGCTGCTGATGGGCCTCCATGAGGATAGTGCCGCCAGGGGTCTCGTATACGCCTCTGGACTTCATGCCTACCACGCGGTTTTCTACAATGTCGATGATGCCGATGCCGTGTTTTCCGCCCAGCTCATTTAAGGTGGAAATGATCTCGGAGACTTTCATCTTTTTGCCGTTGACGGAGGTGGGAACGCCCTTTTCAAAGGTCATGGTCACATATTCGCCCTCGTCGGGAGCCTTTTCGGGAGTTACGCCCAGTACCAGGAGATGCTCGTAATTGGGCTCGTTTGCGGGATCCTCCAGCTCAAGGCCCTCATGGCTGATGTGCCAGATATTGCGGTCGCGGCTGTAGGAGGAATCCGCGGAGAAGGGAAGATGGATGCCGTGGGCCTGGCAGTATGCGATCTCGGATTCCCTGGAGTCCATGGTCCACTTGTCGTTTCTCCATGCGGCAATGATCTTTAAGTCGGGAGCCAGAGCCTTGATGCCCAGCTCGAAGCGGATCTGGTCGTTGCCCTTTCCGGTAGCGCCGTGGCAGATAGCGGCAGCGCCCTCTTTGCGGGCAATCTCCACCAGCTTCTTTGCGATCAGGGGCCGCGCCATAGAGGTGCCCAGCAGGTATTTGTTCTCATAGATGGCGTTCGCCTGTACGCAGGGGACGATGTACTCGTCGCAGAACTCGTCGATGACATTTTCGATGTAGAGCTTGGATGCGCCGCAGGACTTTGCGCGCTCTTCCAGACCGTCCAGCTCTTCGGCCTGTCCGCAGTCTACACAGACACAGATCACTTCATAGTCGAAGTTCTCTTTCAGCCAGGGGATGATGGCGGTGGTGTCCAGACCGCCGGAGTACGCCAGGATTACTTTTTCTTTCATGATGAATATGCCTCCGTTTTTTATGTAGTTTACATTTCCTGTAATCTGAAATCACTATACAACAGAAGCATGGGAAATGCAAGTGTAAATTATGAATAAAAAATTCTG
>CANRMK010000214.1 GCA_947631715.1 uncultured Acetatifactor sp. | reverse complement strand
GTCATATAATCGGTTCCAGATCCCGGCGTGGGTGGATTTTCCCGTTCCGGAGGGACCGGAGAACAGCCAGGCCCTGTCCCGGTAGAGGATGGAGGAAGAATGAAGCACCGCCATGCCGTGCTGTCTGATAAAGAAGAGGAAGAGCAGCCGGATGCCGTGAAACAGATCTTCCCGCAGGGCCTCCGAGCAGGGCGGGCAGTAATGGAAAACGGCCTGAGAGCCGTCCCGTGTCAGCTGGGCTTCCTCAATCTGGGTAAAACAGGGAAAAAGAAAAATATAGCGGTCTTCCGCTTCCAGGACCACCAGGTTTTCATTGCGGATGAGAAGCTTTCCGTTTAGATGCTGGCGCGGCGCACCGGGTAAGAGCGAGATATTTTGGTGGATTTTTTCCGGTCTGTCTGTCTGGAAAAGATCAAACTTTTCCGAAAATGCGTCAAGGGGACCGCGCAGACACAGATTCCACCCGGCTATCGTGAGATATTTTTCGTCGGGAAAAGCAGGCTGAGGCAGGCTTGATGATTCCGTTAAAAGAAAACGTTGGGAAAGGGTCTGCAGAAACTCTGTGATATCCTTCTGAAGCAGAGGTAACTCTTCCTCTGACGCATGATAGTGTTCCGCGCATGCAGCGAGCAGTTCCTCTCTGCTTTTGTCTTCCGCAAGCAATTCCCAGAGAAATGCGCCAGTTTCATTCAGGCGTATGCCATGGAGCAGATCGGCCTGTGTCTGTCCGTACGGGAGCAGATAAAAGACGCCGGCCAGATTTTGCAGGGAATAATAGTTGTTGCGTTTCACGGCATACCTCCGCTGAACTGTTACACTGAATGTTGCTATCTACCGGATTATTATAGCATTATCTCCATGAAAATGCTACAATTTGTAAGAAAACAGGGTGGAAATAGGTAACAGTTGAGAGGCAGGAAAAGGGAGAGGTCGGATGAAAGAACAGTGCGCAGGTGTACAGCGGCATGACATTGAAAAACTGCTGGAACAAGGTAAGACAGTGCAGTTTAGCCCTATCGGATACAGCATGTATCCGCTCTTTGTGCCGGGACGGGATCAGGCGGTGGTAGCGCCTGCGGACCGGGACGAACTCAGGCGAGGAGATGTAGTGCTCTACAGGAGAGATGAGAGTATTCTGGTGCTGCACCGGATCTGGAAAAGAAAGGGCGATCAGTTTTACCTGGTGGGAGATAACCAGAAAGAGACAGAAGGGCCGCTGCGGCCGGATCAGATCAAGGGCGTTCTGGTGCAGATCATAAGAAAGGGACGACGGTTTTCCACAAAGAATCCCATTTACCGACTTCTATCTGCTGTCTGGCTTTGGCTGCGTCCGTTCCGCCCCGCGCTGTCCCATTTTGCCGCGTCCGTTAAGAGAGGACTGGGGAAATTTTCTGGCGGCAGATGAGATTTCCCAGAAATGACATTGAACTTTGCAACAGTTCAGCTGGCTGGACTGTAGTGCTGGCTTTTAAGATCGGAGAGGAGGGGAGAACAGGATGGAAAAGGTGTCCGCCGGTTCCGATGCCCGCAGGGCAGGGATCGAACTGCTGCGTATTTTGGCAATGACAGGAATCGTAATGTCTCATTTCAGCTTTCATGGAGGGTTTGATTTTCCTCCTGACAAAATCAGCGTAAACCGCTTATGGATGCAGTTCTTTGTCATTTTGGGAAAAACGGCGTCCAATATCTTTGTTATTATTTCCGGTTATTTTCTGGTCACCTCCAAAAAGTTCAACCTTGCCAGACTGCTCCGCCTGTGGCTTCAGACAGTTACATATTCTGCGGTTCTCTATTTTGTGTTTGTCCTGGCAGGCGCGGAGAAGTTCAGTCTTTTAGACGCAGTCAAAAGCTTTATGCCGATCAGCTTTGAGCAATGGTGGTTCGCAAGCGCGTATTTTATGCTCAGCCTTCTTGCCCCTTTCCTTAATATACTGCTTACATCTCTCGACAGAAAGCAGTATCAACTGCTTCTGATACTTCTTACATTCTGCTGGAGCGTCATGCCCACCCTGACTACAGAACTGCTCGGCAGCAATGATTTGCTGTGGTTCATGTATCTGTATGCACTGGCCGGATATCTGAGACTTTATCCGCCGCGGAATGTAAAGAGCAGGACCTGTTTTTTAGCTGCCGCCGCCGTTTTTTCGTTCCTGGCCGGTTCAGTGGTCTTATTTGATCTGATCGGCCGGCGGTTCCCCGTCATCGGAGAGAACGCTACCGTCTTTTCGGGAGAGCAGAAGCTGCCTGCGCTGCTTCTATCTGTTCTTTTGTTTGAAGCGTTTAACAGGATCAGGGTGGAAAAGGCCGCGAAGTTCATTACCGTGACCGCTTCCGCCACATTCGGGGTGTATCTGCTGCATGAGGACCCTTATGTTCGCGGGTTCTTGTGGCACAGGATCTTTAAAAATTCTCTTTATCAAAACAGTGCCATGCTGATTCCCTATTCGATTTTTGCCGTTGTCACCGTCTTTTTGACAGGCACAGTCGTGGAACTTTTGAGGATAAGGCTTTTTGAGAAAAGGTATCTTCCTTTTCTTGAAAAGCTTGCCAGATGGGCAAACAGATTGCAGAATAAGCTTGTTTCCATAGACGCAGATGCGTACCGCCGCAATCCTCATGACAAGAATGGAAATAATGGAACGACTGCATTCTGAGAGAGGCCGTTTTGGGAAAATATTTCCCGAAAATGGCATTAATGGTTTTACTTATGGGGAAAAGTGTATTATAATATCTCTGGATTGTGCCGAAATCGGAAATTCCGGTACCCAGTGAAAAAAGAAGAAAACTCTGCCTGAAAAGGGCGTGAAACGGAGGAACGTAAAATGGTAAAAGCGATCGTGGGGGCCAACTGGGGCGACGAGGGAAAAGGTAAGATTACGGATATGATGGCGCAGGAAGCGGATATTGTGGTGCGCTTTCAGGGAGGCGCCAACGCCGGGCATACCATTGTGAACGATTACGGGAAATTCGCGCTTCACACGCTGCCCTCCGGTGTGTTCTATCAGCATATTACCAGTGTGATCGGAAATGGCGTGGCCCTGGACATTCCCAAGCTTTTTCATGAGATACAGTCCATTGTTGACCGGAACGTGCCCATGCCTAAGATCCTGGTGTCGGACAGAGCTCAGATGGTAATGCCGTACCATATCCTTTTCGATCAGTATGAGGAGGAGAGACTGGGCGGAAAGTCCTTCGGCTCCACGAAATCGGGGATCGCGCCTTTTTATTCCGATAAGTATGCGAAAATCGGGTTTCAGGTCAGCGAGCTTTTTGACGAGGAAAGGCTGGCGGAAAAGGTGCAGCGCGTCTGCGAACTGAAAAATGTAATGCTGGAGCATCTGTACCACAAGCCGCTGCTGGACCCGAAAGAACTGCTTGAGACGCTGCATCAGTACAAAGATATGGTGGCGCCCTATGTGGCGGATGTGTCCGCTTTTCTGGACAAGGCGCTGAAAGAGGGCAGAACTGTTCTGCTGGAGGGACAGCTGGGCACGTTAAAGGATCCCGACCACGGCATCTATCCCATGGTGACGTCCTCCTCCACACTGGCGGCTTACGGCGCTATCGGCGCAGGCGTTCCGCCCTATGAGATCAGGCAGATCGTCACTGTGTGCAAGGCCTATTCCTCGGCGGTGGGAGCGGGCGCTTTCGTATCCGAGCTTCACGGCAACGAGGCGGAGGAGCTGAGGAGACGAGGCGGAGATGGCGGAGAATACGGCGCTACCACAGGGCGGCCCAGGAGAGTGGGCTGGTTTGACTGTGTGGCTTCCAAATACGGCTGCAGGCTGCAGGGGACTACAGATGTGGCATTCACCGTACTGGACGTGCTGGGATATCTGGACGAGATTCCCGTATGCGTGGGATATGAGATTGACGGAGAAGTCACCACAGAGTTTCCCGTGACGGCAAAGCTGGAGAAAGCTAAGCCTGTGTTTGAGAAGCTGCCCGGCTGGAAATGCGAGATCCGCGGGATCCGGAAATATGAGGAGCTTCCCGAAAAATGCAGAAATTACATTGAATTTATAGAAAAGCAGATCGGGTATCCCATCACCATGGTGAGCAACGGCCCCAGCAGGGACGATATCATTTACAGAGAAAGCGCCCTGAAGAAAGCCTGAGAACCGCTGTGCTGCTGATAATGTTGATTGCGCACATAAGGGTAACTGTTCAGCTCCTCTGCCGTATTCAGCCCGGTACTGCCGATGTTCTCCCGGCAGACCGTTGGAGCACGTCGGCACTTGGCGAGGTACTCTCGAGCCTAGTACCGTTACGTGCGGAACCGAGCGGAAGCGTGTCTGCCGGGAAAACATCGGCAGTACCGGGCGTGACTCGCAAAGGCAAGGCCGAACTGGTTACGCATAAGGGTGTAAAAAATGATACGGAATATTGTGTTTGACATAGGGAATGTGCTGACGGATTTCAGATGGCGCGAGTTCCTGCAGGATAA
>CANRMK010000213.1 GCA_947631715.1 uncultured Acetatifactor sp. | reverse complement strand
TCTTTTAAAAAATACCCGTGCAGGCTTACATTTATTTTTTCTTTTTGTAAGTAGCCCTACATAGAAAAACCACCCCTGAACTTTGGCCTAGTGGTGGGGTGATTTTTCTACCATTGGGTCAACCCACCCTTGTGGGAGGATGTTTCCTTTGATCTCAGTATAGCCGTTCCGGCGGAAATGTCGAGTTTTTATATTCGGAAACGGCACGCGGCCATTCGTATTCCCGCAGGAAATTAGCGGCTTACGTACCGGTCTACCCTCTGCGGACTAATCTGACCACTCTGACGGCGTTTTTCAATACCCCTGACACCTGATGACATTCACACCGATTCTCTTTCGCCACCCTTGATACTGTTCTTCGGTTCCTCTCTTTATCCATAATCCGTATCGTCCTGCATCTTGAATCATCCACTTGTCTATCCAAAACGAATTATCATCATGCTCTCTTGTCTATATATAGCGCTTTTATCTAACAAATGCCGGATTCTACGTAATTCATTAAAAATTTGTGGAATAATAACGAAAAATATAATATAATGTAATATAATATAATTATATGAAAGGCCCCTATTATGAGCAAGCAAAAAAGCAAAGCTGAAATTCAAACACATAAAGATCAAGTGTTAAATCATTTTTCTACTTATTTAGATTCATTGATTCAGTCTGCTGATACCAATGATCCCAAACGTGCCGATTTAATCAGTTACTGGCTGAAAGATTTTCAGCAATATCTTTCCCAGGAAAAAAACTTTGATGCCACCAAAATGAAATCCTATAAAAGAGGCGATGTCATCAAAGTCAATCTTGGCTTTAATGTCGGAAGTGAGCAGGGCGGCTTGCATTATGCCATTGTTTTGGACAAGGACAACAAACACAATGCCAAAACTGTGACCGTAATCCCACTTACTTCTCAAAAAGGCGAAAAGCCCATATATGAACGCGACATTCCTCTGGGCACGGAATTATATAGCCGCTTGAAATCAAAATACGATTCTGTCAAAAATGAATTAGATAATCAGCTGAAAAAATGTCTGGAAGATTTGTCCGCGGCAAAGAATATAAGAAATACTCTTGCACACTTTTCCGATGCAGACAAAAAAGAGAATGACAGTTTTTATAAAACAATGGTTGATTTGGACAAACGTATAGAAAGCCTCCTGCTTACCGTAACCAAACTGGAAGAAAAAGAACGAAACTTGCGGAAGATATATCAGGAACTTCTGAAAATGAAAAATGGCAGCATTGCCAAGATAGAACAAATCACAACAATCAGCAAGCAACGAATCTATGATCCCAAGAAAAGCGCTGATGTTCTTTCAGGCATTCGTTTCTCGAATACCACGATGGAGAAAATAAACGAAAAAATCAAGGAACTATACATATTTTAATTGACAGCGCGTATCATATTTAGTATAATAACTGAAGTCATATGTGACTTGTTTCACATAAAACTGTGCCTATAGGGCATTATAAAAGACTGTAGTTATTATCAGGAAAGCCTCGCTTTGTGCGGGGCTTTCTCCGTTATCTCCAAATCCGCCCGACAGTCATCAGCGTTGCCGCTGCATATGCTTTTCTGCCGCTGGAGCGCATTCCCGAAATTCACAAAGCGCGAATTTCATCACTTTTTGAGCAATAGCCAAACAGCCTTTGGCACACTGAAACATTCTCGGCAACTTTTTCAGATAACAACAGCGGCGAAACATTTGTGAGTTTCCGCCGTCTGCCCGCCACAAACGGTTCAGAGCAGTTAAAGCCCCTGCACCGAAATCAAAATAGTGGGAAGCCCGATAAACTCAAGGTTTCCCACGATAATGAGCATAGCAGGGTGCAATCACCCGCTTTCCGGCTTCGTCGGTGTCTGCTATGTAAACTTGTGTGCTGGGCACACAAAAAGCGGGTGATGGGAATCGAACCCACGTATCCAGCTTGGAAGGCTGGTGTTCTACCATTGAACTACACCCGCATAGGATAAAAATATGAAATTTCCGATCCTGATTCTCGTATAATGCCCAGAACCGGAATCGAACCAGTGACACGAGGATTTTCAGTCCTCTGCTCTACCAACTGAGCTATCTGGGCCTGTAACGTTTCTCCTGCGTCACAACAGTGCTTATTTTACATGGAAACATTAAAAATGTCAAGACCTTACCCAAATCTTTTTTGACACCCAAAATTGAAATTTTAAATTCCACACTTCCAATCATCGGTGGAATTTAGTACTGCACAAGTGGATTTTTGTCTTTCATACGAAAGACTGGCTATCCATTCCTGCCTTGACTACCTTGCACCAAAATCCTGTTTCCCTGTCAAGGGCTTGCCATTTGGGGCGTATGCCCCCTTGACAGGCGAAACAGGTATTTTGGTATCATCGCCAGAAAGCAGGAAAAAAGAACCACCTGACGATGGAATTTACTCTTACATATATCCAATCTGCATATAGAAAACACTTGACACAAGAACCATTATTTCGAGTAATCTTTATTTCTATATTTGGTATACGGCTATTAAATCACATTGCTAAACCATAGTAAAATCTACAAATTTTAAATAGTAAATGGAATTTACCTCTGCACTGGAATTTACATTTTCAAGTTACCTCTTTTTTGACACTTCACCCACTTTTTATTTCTCACAAGAAAGCCTCTGCCAGAGCCTTACTGCCAATCCTTGGACAAAAAAGCTGCGGAACAGAAGAACAACCTCTGCCCGCAGCGCTTTTTCTTCACATTATTCCCATTCCATATATTCGGAATATTCTTTCCAGATATTGCAGATCCAGGTCTTTCCCTGATTGAACACGATCTCATCGCCGTTCTCGTCCAGGAAGAGATTCGGCGCATAATCACTGTCTCTCTGCCATGTTCCCTTGATCACCTTACCGTTGGTAAAGACATATGCATCACCGGTGCCATGTACTCCAAACGTCAGGTAATCATGATCGTCTCTCGGTTCACCGTGACAGATCTTAAAGACTACATTAGTCACTGCCAGCTGTTCATCATTTTCTGCATCTACCTGTGGATGACCATACTGATAACGGTAATACAGACGGTCTTCCTCGTTATACTCAAAGCGGATCGCATTGTCACCTGTATTGCTGCCGTATCCGCCCTTATTACCCTTGGTGCCGCCTGGATAAATGACTGTCGCAGCCGGGCAATCCTCATATGCAGCTATGTAGCCGTCATCCGCAAAGGTAAACGCCTGCTCGAAACGGCCATGCTCCTCATAGGTCGTATCATATCCCAGCCTTTCCACCGCTTTTTTATAACCTGCGATCGTTATGTTGCTGGTAAATTCAAGGGAATATCCCGCGTTAATGCCCTTTCCGGAGGACTTGTTCTCATATGCTTCCGGTGCACCCACATCGATGCCCGACAGCGCCTGGCTCACATTGTCGATCCTGTCGGTATTGATGATAGGAGCTACATAAGGCACAGCAAGACCCCAGTTGCAGTAAATGGAATCATATGCCATTGCCTCATATACATAATAGTCACGGCTGCTTCTAACAGGCCCGATCTTTTCCAGATCGTCATAATCTTCAAATATACCCATCAGACGAGTGATACGTCCCTCTACAGGCGCCTCATAGATAATGCTTGCCGCAGAAATCCCATGCTGGGGTACTGTGTTGGTATCGCTTGTCCCAGGAACTTTCAGGTTATTATTGGGAATCATGACCGCCATGTTTCTTCTCTGGACTACATCGGCATCTTTCCATTCCCCGGTGAGATAGCTCTGCATTTTCCCGTCCTGAATGATCCTCTCCACAATGGGATGGTCCTCGCCTCCCATTTTCAGGCCGCTGTTTTCATCAATCTCAATCTCCTCCGGCTCCTGCGTCTCCTCCGGAGTTTGCGTGGCTACAGGCTCAGGCGTCATGTTCTGTATTACAGGAAGAGAGGGTTCTTCCTCCTTACCGCAGCCGACAAGAAGTCCAGCGGCTATAATGACTGCTGCCAATACTTTCTTTTTCATAAGACATTCCTTTCTGTTTTAATTTTGTCGCTTCTCAGTTCATCTTGTCCAATTCTCACAGAAAAATCGACATTAAATTTTGGAAAAGACTAAACTCATGTTTTATCTTACATCAACTAATTCTCCGCGTCAATCTTTTCTTTCCGTCTTTCTTTTCCAGATCCTTTGTGCTATAATCAGATTCATAAAAGCAGGTATTGTCATATCTGGAAAGATTTTTATTGAAATAAACCGCAAAAAGCCAGGAGGATCCCGTGATGAAATTTGTAGAAGGCGTAAACATCAACAGTTTTTTAAATACCGCAAAGAGGTGTTCCGGTGATGTCTATCTGCAGACTACCGAGGGTGATATCCTGAATCTGAAATCGCTGCTGTCCCGATATGTATTAATGACGATTATGGGAAAGCCAGACTTGCTGAAAAATGCGCAGATCACATGTGTTCAGGAAGAGGATTATCGGATGCTCTCTGATTA
>CANRMK010000212.1 GCA_947631715.1 uncultured Acetatifactor sp. | reverse complement strand
ACACCTTAACACTCTCTATGCAATTTTTTACATTCTAGCACGTTTCCATCTGCTATGCAATTCTTTTTTCTCTTCTTGAGTTTCTTGAGTTTCCATCGGCAGTACCGGGCTGAACTCATTCCGAAATCTTTATCACAAGGACATCCCCCACATACGCGACAGACCCTTTTTGCGGATACAGGGGCATATTTTGAATTTCCTCCAGGTTCGGATCAAGAGAGGTCAGAGCTACATTGGCGTTCATATAATATCTTAAAAATGCCTCCGGCGTCTGTTGATAAAATACGGCCGTGTTGTACATTCCGAATATCCCCACATCCGAAAGGCCCTCCGGATCCTTTATTTCAGGACTCCTGCTGAAATAACCGGAAATTGCTACCGGCGTCTCTCCCGGGATATAGCCCTCACTGTGCTCTACATCGTACAGAACCCTTGTCATCAGGGACAGGGCCGCGTCCTCCTGCAATTTTCTTTTTACATAGACCTGATTCGCATAGACAGCATTTTCCCAAAAGATCACAGCAATGCAGACTATGGCCAAAGCCTTGATCCAGTGTTTCTTTTTCTCCTGCAGCACATTGTCAAAAGCCAGCCTGATCGCAAGCATGTAAACAGCGAGGAACGCATAAATCATCAGCATATGTTCCGTTCCCTTTGTGATCACGCAGATGGAATTGATCCCCAGCGGAAACAGAACCACAAGCACGGCCTGAAACACTCTTTGTATCGCCGTAGTGTGGTATTTTACATTCTTATACACCAGCATCCCCACCGCCAGTACGACCGCCGCTATGGTCATGATCCGCAGCGCCCAGACCCACAGGACGCTTAATGATTGTCCCCGAAAATACAGAGACACAAAGACATCGGGATTCCAGAAGAAATCGAGAACCTTTTTGTAAGTCAGTACCAGGAGGCTGGGAATGGAGCACTCCGAATAATCCCACAGGGAAGCCATCCCGTTATAGGAATCCGCCGTCCAAATATGAAAGCACTTTTGGATCAGTTTCCAGCTGCCATAATAAAGCAATCCTGCCAGCAGAAAAGCGATCCCGCAGCGCACAAGCCACTTCAAAATTTCTTTCTGACTGCCCTTTTCCGACAGGCTCATCAACAGCTTGATCATGACCAGGGCGATCGCAAAAGTAATATAAGACTGGTAAGTCCCCAGCCCCAAGGTCAGAAGCACTGTCCCCCCCAGGAACCATGCAATTCTCTTTTTTTCCAAACACCAGACTCCTGCCGCATTCAATAGCAATGTAAGCACATAGAGATCAAGCCAGGGGAGAAAGGAAGCATTCATGCAGGTCAGAACAACATTGCCCGTCATAACCGCCGACAGAAGCGCCACCGGGACGACACCCCTCATCTCCAGGTAATCCGCCGTAAGACCTACCGTCAGGCAAAGGAAACACATCGCCAGGATAGACAGAAGCCAGGGCGACAGGAGGGTCCCCCGTAAAAAAAGCCAGATGGGATCAAAGCATCTCCCCAGTGCAATTTGCCACGCGTAATCCGCCTGATACAGATCGACCAGCGCGTCCCCTGAATACATGTTATGAAACGCACGGTATCCATGCACAAAGAAATAAAAAATACCTGTTGCAGTGAAAGCCGTGACAAATCTGCGCCGACATTCTTCCTTGTCCTGCCATTCCAGCTTGGCCAACTCTAGTACCTCCTCCAAAAATTACAGCCAGCATAACTTGATAATGTGAAAACAGGCCAGAAACTATCTCCTGTCAGGGCCCACAGCTGCAGACTGTATTTCCTGCGATTTTTACATCTTGTCCGGCGCCTCAAATCCCAGCACGTCAATGCAGGCCTCCAGCACATCCTTTGTCAGCACAAGAAGCGCGATCAGGCTCTCCTTCTTCCCCGCATCCTCCTCGCCCAGGATCCTGGTCTCATGGTAGAAATGGTTGAAAGCATTGGCCAGGTCATAGATATAGCCGCAGACCTTGTGGGGCGCAGTTTCCTCCGCCGCCGTCTGCATCATGGTGTTGAACTGTACCAGCTCCATTTCCAGAGCCTTCTCGGATTCATTGCCTGCGGGCTGCATCCGGAGGTTTTCCAGGCTGCCTCCCTGCTCCCTGTATTTGTTCAAAATGGATTTGATCCGCACGATGGTATATAAAATATAAGGGCCCGTATCCCCCTCAAAGGAGGTGAACCGGTCGATATCGAACACGTAATCCTTGGAAGCCTGGTTGGACAGATCGCCGTACTTTAACGCGGACACAGCCACCTGGTCCGCCACCAGAAGAGCCTCTTTTTCGGACATTTCCCGGCCCTCCCGGATCTTTTTGAACATTTCCTCCTTTGTCTCCCGGATCAGATTCTCCAGCCGCATCACGCCGCCGTCCCGGGTCTTAAAGGGCTTTCCGTCGGCCCCGTTCATAGTGCCGAACCCTAAAAATTTCAGCTGCGTATCCGGCTTTACCAGCTTCGTCTTTCTCGCGCAGCGGAATACCTGCTCAAAGTACAGATCCTGGCGCTTGTCCACCACATAGATGATCTCGTCAGGGTCATATTGCTCCATGCGCTCCATGATGGTGGCAAGGTCCGTGGTATTGTACAGAGAGGCCCCGTCTGACTTTAAGATCATGCAGGGTGGAATCTCTTTCGTGTCGGTCTCCTCTTTCACATCCACCACCAGCGCGCCCTCGCTGAGATGGGCATAGCCGTTGTCCTTCATGTACGCCACCATCTTCGGGATCAGGTCGTGGACGTCGCTCTCCCCTTTCCAGAGATCGAATTCCACATTCAGGCTGGCGTAATTCTTCTTCAGGTCTTCCACAGACACATTCAGGATATGCCTCCACAGGGCCCGGTATCCCCGGACACCGCTCTGGAGCTTAAAGGTGGCTTCCATTGCCCTTGCCTTATACTCCGGATCCTCCTTGGACTTTGCGCTGGCGGCAGGGTAGATCTCCTCCAGCTCCGATATGGTGAAAGGCGCCTCCGCGGGATATTCCCCCTGGAAGCTTTCGTCAAAATAGACCAGATCCGGCTGCCTGTCCTTAAGCCCCGTGATCACCAGGCCCATCTGCAGCCCCCAGTCCCCCAGGTGCACATCGCCGATGACTTCATGGCCCGCATACCGGCAGATGCGCTTGATGCTCTCCCCGATCACTGCAGAACGGATATGTCCTACATGCAGCGGCTTGGCCACATTGGCCCCGCCGTAATCGATGATGATCTTCTTTCTGCGCTCCGGCATCTCCAATCCGAACTTCGGCTCCGATGCCATCCTCTGTATGACCTCCAGAAGATACGCCTCCGACAGCTTTAGGTTCAAGAAGCCCGGGGCCACCGCCTGAACCTGGCTGAACACACTGCTGTCCTTTAGCTGTGCCGCCACATCCCCCGCAATGGCGATGGGCGCCTTCTTGTACTGCTTTGCCCCCGCCATAGCGCCGTTGCACTGATATTCGCACAGATCGGGCCGGTTGGAAACGGTGACTCTTCCCAGGGCTTTATCGTAGCCCGCCGCCTCAAAGGCCTTTCCCATCTCCTCCGACAACAATTCCAATATTTTTTTCATCCTGATATCAATCCTTTCCTGCCGGAAATTCTCCTCACGCTAGTATATCCTAAAATTTCCTGCGCCGCAAGGAAATCTTTTGTAATTAAAACTTATTTAGTAACAGTTGTTCAGCCTTTCACTTGCAGGTCACGCCCGGTCCTGCCGATATTCTCCCGGCAGACCGTTGGAGCGCGACGGCGCTTGGCAAGATATTTTCGAGCAGACATGTCTTATGTGCCTTGGGTCCGTTACGTGCGGAGCCGAGCGGAAGCGCTCTGCATCTCTTTCTTCGCGGTCTCCCGCTCCCGTCTTGAGAATACGCACCCGCAGTAATCCTGGCGGTACAGCCCGTATTCCGCAGACAATTCGATGGAACGCTTATAACCGTCCCTTTTCTTAAAGTCCGAGGGAAGCCAGCTTACGCCGTACTCTTCCCCAAGCGCCCTGCCGATCTCATTGAGCTTCTCCGCATTTTTTAAAGGGCTGATGGTCAGAGTGGTGCCGAAAAAGTCAAAGCTTCCCTCCTTTGCCCGCCTTGCAGTCTCCCTAAGCCGCAGGTCAAAGCATCGAAAGCACCGGTTTCCGCCCTCGGGACAGTCCTCCAGCCCTGCTGCCGCCTCAAAAAAACGTTCCGGCTCATAATCCCCCTCTATGGTCTCAATAGGATACCCCCGGCCTTCCTCATTGTAAGCCCTGATCAGCCGCTTTTGCTCCTCCACCCGGTGGCGGTACTCTTCCGGATCGGAGATATTGGGATTAAAATAAAATACTGTGATCTGAAAATATCCGCAGAGATACTCCAGCACATAGCTGCTGCAGGGAGCGCAGCAGCTGTGGAGAAACAGGCTCGGCGCCCCGGCTCCCCTTTCATGCTCCTGCTTCAGCCGCTCCAGCAGCGTTTCCAGTTCCTTTTGATAATTGACCCGATTCAT
>CANRMK010000211.1 GCA_947631715.1 uncultured Acetatifactor sp. | reverse complement strand
GTAAATATGAAAAAACTGGAAGATTATGTACTCAGCATACCTGACTTTCCCGAGAAAGGGATCATTTTCAGAGATGTGACCAGTGTCCTGCAGGATGCGGACGGACTGCAGCTGGCCATAGACACCATGCAGGATAAGATCAAGGATCTGGAATACGATGTGGTGGCGGGGCCTGAGTCCCGGGGATTTATATTCGGAACCCCGATCGCCTATAATAATAAAAAGCCTTTTGTGCTGATCCGCAAGGCAGGTAAGCTGCCGCGGGAAACTGTTTCCGTCTCCTATGATCTGGAGTACGGAAAGGCTGTCATTGAAATGCACAAGGACAGCATCAGACCCGGCCAGAGAGTCCTGATTGTGGACGATCTGATCGCCACCGGCGGAACCACGGAGGCTATGATCAAGCTGATCGAAAGCCTTGGAGGCGTGGTGGCAGGTGTTGTGGTCCTGATCGAGCTGGCCGGCTTAAAGGGCCGGGAGAAGCTGGGAGATTACAGGCTGGAATCCGCGATCTGCTATCCTGGGAAATAAAACGGCTGTCTCTGAAGGGACGGGAATCGATTATGGCGGAAGAAAAAAACGAGGTCATCTTTGACGATGGGAAGATAAGTGAATCACAGGAATTTGTCAATCCTGAGGAGCTGTATCAGGATCTTATTTCCCGTGTGCGCAAATATCACCCCAGCGATGATATCTCCATGATAGAAAAGGCCTACAAGGTATCCAGCGAGGCTCACAAGGATCAACACCGCAAGTCAGGGGAACCCTATATCATCCATCCTCTGAACGTGGCCATTATTCTTGCGGACCTGGAGATGGACAAAGAGACCATTGTGGCCGGGATCCTGCACGATGTAGTGGAGGATACGGTCATGACGGAGGAGGATCTGGAACGGGAATTCGGCAGTGATGTGGCCCAGCTGGTGGACGGCGTCACAAAGCTGGAGAAGATCCCTTTATCCGGCGGCGGAGAACAGTCCGACGCAAAGCTGGAGATGCAGGCGGAGAATCTGCGGAAGATGTTCCTGGCAATGGCCAAGGACATTCGGGTCATCATCATAAAGCTGGCGGACCGTCTTCACAACATGCGCACTCTGCGCTATAAAAAGCCGGAGAGCCAACAGCGCATTGCAAAGGAAACGCTGGAGATCTACTGCCCCATCGCTCACCGGCTGGGGATCAGTAAGATCAAGACGGAGCTGGATGATCTGTCGTTAAAGTACCTGGAGCCGGAGGTCTACTATGACCTGGTGGAGCGCATTGCCGTGCGCAAGAGCGTCAGGGAGAAATATATCCAGAGCATTGTGGACGAGGTGCACGAGCACATAGAGAACGCAGGGATCAAGGCCAAGATAGATGGGCGCGTGAAGCACTTTTTCAGTATCTATAAAAAAATGCGCAACCAGAATAAGACTCTGGATCAGATCTACGATCTTTTTGCGGTGCGCATTATCGTGGACAGCGTAAAGGACTGCTATGCGGCCCTGGGGGTGATCCATGAGATGTATAAGCCGATCCCCGGGCGGTTCAAGGATTACATTGCCATGCCCAAGGCGAATATGTACCAGTCCCTGCACACCACTCTGATCGGCAGCACGGGACAGCCTTTCGAGATACAGATCCGCACATTTGAAATGCACAAGGCGGCGGAGTATGGTATCGCCGCACACTGGAAATATAAGGAGGCTTCCGACGGCCGGCATGTGGACGGCCAGGAGGAGGAAAAGCTGGTGTGGCTGCGCCAGATCCTGGAGTGGCAGCGGGACATGTCCGACAACAGGGAGTTCATGAAGCTGTTAAAGAACGATCTGGATCTCTTTGCGGATAATGTGTATTGCTTTACCCCTACGGGAGAGGTGAAGAATCTGCCTGCAGGCTCTACTCCCATCGACTTTGCCTATGCCATACATTCCGCGGTGGGCAATAAAATGGTGGGGGCCAGGGTAAACGGCCGGCTTGTGACCATAGATTACCAGATCCAGAACGGAGACCGGATCGAGATCATCACATCTCAGAATTCCAAGGGCCCCAGCCGTGACTGGCTGAATCTGGTGAAGAGCACTCAGGCCAAGAATAAGATCAATCAGTGGTTCAAGAACGAACTGAAAGAAGACAATATCTTAAAAGGAAAGGAACTGATGAACACCTACTGCAAGGCGCGGAGCATTCTCCTTTCCAATCTGCTGAAGCCGGAATATATGGACGGCGTCATGCGCAAATACGGTTTCCGGGAATGGGAAGCGGTTCTGGCGGCCATCGGGCACGGCGCTCTAAAGGAGGGCCAGATCGTCAACAAGCTTCAGGAATTTTATGTGCGCGACCACAAGAAAGAAATGACCAACGAAGAGGTCCTGCAGAGCATTGCCGAGTCTGCTGCAGGCCCGGCCAAGATAGTCCCCGGAAAGACCAAGAGCGGTATTGTAGTAAAGGGAGTCGCGGATCTGTCCGTGCGCTTCTCCAAGTGCTGCTCCCCGGTGCCGGGAGATGAGATCGTGGGCTTTGTGACCAGGGGACGAGGCATATCCATTCATCGGACGGACTGCGTGAATATCATGAACATGCCGGAGATCGAGAGATCGCGGCTGATCGATGCGGAGTGGCAGGCTTCGGAGGACACGGCGGAGAAATATGTGGCGGAGATCATTATCTATGCGGATAACCGCAACGGTCTGCTGGCGGATATTTCAAAGACCATGACGGAGAGGAACATCAATATCCTGTCCATGAACACAAGGACCAGCAAGCAGGGGCTGGCCACGCTGCAGACCACCTTTGAGATCGGCGGGAAAGAGGAGCTGAACCGTCTGATCGAGAAGATCCGCGGGATACAGAGCGTGAGGGATATTGAGAGAGCCACCGGCTAGTGTGAGAGGTACTTCCAGGAGAGCGGACTTGTCGGCCCTGGGATCGTGAAACGTGTTCTAAGGGATCGGCGCATGGCGTATCAGGATTTCGGAAAGGGGTATGAGATGGCAGAGATCAAGATCGGGCGGATGGTAATGGGTTCCGGCCAGGTAAACTGTTATTTTTTGTACAGAGAGGGAAGCGGGGATACCGTGGTAGTGGATCCGGGAGACCAGGGGGCAAATATCTACAACGCCCTGCGGCGGAACGGCTTTTCGGTGAAGGCTATCCTGTTGACGCACGGACATTTTGACCATATCTGGGGGCTGGACGGGCTTCGGGACGCGGTGAACGCTGCGGCGGAGGCGGATGGCGGGGAACCGGTGAAAGTGTATGCCGGCGAGCAGGAGAGAGAGCTTTTGAGAGATGTGAGGCTGAATGTGTCAGAGCAGGCGGGAAGACCCTGCAGCACCTATGCGGATGTGTATGTAAAGGACGGCCAGGAGCTGGAGCTTGCCGGAATCAGGATCAGGGTCATCGCCACGCCGGGACACACGGAGGGCGGTTGCTGCTATTATGTGGAGGAAGCAGGGATTCTTGTGGCGGGAGACACGCTGTTCCAGGAATCTGTGGGAAGAACGGACTTCCCTACTGGAAGCATGAGCGCCCTGGTACGTTCCGTTCAGGATAAACTGTTCGTGCTGCCGGATGAGACGAGGGTATACCCGGGGCATGGGGACAGCACTACCATAGGGCACGAAAAGAAATACAATCCTTTCTGTGCCATAGCGGACTGAGGAAGCCGGAGCCTGCAGGGGAAGAGCATATGTTTATTGTGTATCTGAACAGAGAAAACTTCGAATATGACGTGCAGGCTCTTGTGAGGGCTTTTTATCCGGAGGAGCAGGTGCAGGTCCTCACGCCCGCCACACGGGAGGATACACGCCGACGGCTTTCGGGACAGGCGCGGCTGCGGATAGAGATCGAGGACGATAGGGCGGAGTTCGTCTTGGACGGCGAACCTTCCCTTTATGATCCTGTGAAAGAACAGGAAGCCATGGCTTTTCCGGAGGCGGATGAGGACGGCCAGCGGGACGCGGATGACGAGCGGGACGCGGTTTTGGAGGAAATCAAGAACAGAGGCTTCAAGGACGGTTTTAAAAGATACCTTGTAACGCTGCTTCATGGTGCCACGGGAAAAGTCCTGCCCTGGGGAAATCTCACGGGCATCAGACCTACCAAGATCGCCTACGGTATGCTGGAGCAGGGCAGGAGCGACCGGTTCATTCTGAATTATTACAGGCAGAATCATTATGTGAGCCCGGAGAAAGCCCAGCTTGCACTGGATATAGCGAAGCGGGAGAGAAAGCTTCTTGCCGGCATACACTATCGGGACGGGTATAGTCTGTACATAGGGATCCCTTTCTGTCCCACCACGTGTATGTACTGTTCTTTCACGTCTTTTTCCATCGCGGGATATCGGGACTCGGTGGAGCGATATCTGGACTGTCTGATCCGGGAGATGGAGCAGACGGCGCAGATCATGCGGGGAAAGATCTTAGACAGCGTCTACATCGGCGGGGGAACGCCCACCACACTGGAGCCTGCGCAGCTTCACAGGCTGCTTTCCAGGCTGAA
>CANRMK010000210.1 GCA_947631715.1 uncultured Acetatifactor sp. | reverse complement strand
CATCGAATACCTTGAGGGAGAGAAGACCATTGAGGTCTTCCGGGAATCTAAGGGGATTCGGCTGGATATCTATGTGAAGGATGGGAAATCGACCGTCTACAACGTGGAGATGCAGGCGGTTCATGCGTCGAACCTGCCCCAGAGAAGCCGGTATTATCAGAACCTGATCGATGCGAACCTGCTTGATCGGGGAAAGGACTACCGCCTGCTCAACAGAAGCTATGTAATCTTTATCTGTATGGAGGACATTTTTCATAGGGGCAGGCACATCTATACCTTTGAGAACCGCTGCAGGGAAGAGCCAGAGCTTGCCCTCGGTGACGGGACTGTGAAGATCTTTTTAAATCCCTATTCGGAGATGGAGGATGTTACCCCCGAGCTTGGAAACTTCTTAAAGTACCTGGCGGAGGGAGTGGCGGTGGACGAGTATACAGAAAGGCTGGTGGAAGCAGTGGAGACGGCAAAGAAAAATCCGAGGCTGAGGGTGGAATATATGTCCTACTATGCGGAGCAGGCGGACCGCCGCGCCGAGAGGGAGGAGAGCCGTGCCGCTGGACTGGAGGAGGGACTGGAGAAAGGCATGGTTCGCGGGGTTATCCAGACTATAAAAGCTGTTCAGGGAACAAAAGAGCAGGCGGCAGAGCAGCTGGTAAGCCAGTGCGGCATGAGCGAGGAGGAAGCCCTTACCACTGTAGAAAAATGCTGGTGAATCAAAACACTGGTGAGGCAAATACAGATGTGCCTCAATGCTGGTCTGTAAAGAAACGACAAGTAGAAATAGGAAAAGAAAAGAGAGACTCATCAGAGAAAGGTAATGGTGAACGATACAATGAACTTTGAATTGACAGCGTCCATGATGTGTGCCAACTATGCCCATCTGGAGACGGAAGTAAGGAACCTGGAGGAGGGCGGCATCGACTCTTTCCACATCGATATCATGGACGGACGGTATGTGCCGAATTACGCCATGTCCTTAAACGATATGCGGTACATAGCAGGCGCCACAAAAAAGCCGCTGGACGTGCACCTTATGGTCGAGCATCCCAATAACACCATCGCGCTCTTCCTGGAGAACCTCCGCAAAGGCGATACGGTCTATATTCACCCGGAGGCGGAGTACCATCCCTCCACGACGCTGCAGAAGATCATCAATGCCGGCATGATACCGGGCATTGCCATCAATCCCGGCACGAGTGTGGAGACGGTCATGGAGATGCTGCGCATTGTAAAAAAAGTGCTTGTGATGTCGGTCAATCCGGGAAACGCAGGCCAGATGTTCCTGCCCTATGTGGGAAAAAAGATCACAAAGCTGCTCGCACTGAAAGAGGATATGGATTTTGAGATCTACTGGGACGGTGCCTGCAATGCGGATCGTATTTTGGAATATGCCCCTAGAGGCGTAAAAGGATTTGTCCTTGGCACGACGCTCCTGTTCGGCAAGGACAGGCCTTATGGGGACACCCTTTCCGATATCAGGGAGCTGAGATTCTGATATCGAAAAGGCCGGATACCGCGGCGGATATAAGACTTTTATGATGCGGATGTGGGAGGACCCTATGAACACAGCGATTCTTTTGTCGGGCGGAGTCGGAAGCCGCATGCACTCGGATGTGCCAAAACAATATATGGAAGCAGGCGGAAAGATGCTGATCACCTATGCGCTTGCGGCGCTTGCTGAGTCTCCCTTTCTTGACCGGATTCTGATCGTGGCGGAGGAAAGCTGGCGGGAGAACATTCTGTGTGATGCGGAGAAAAGCGGATATGCAGGTAAGATCATGGGATTTGCACAGCCGGGATCTAACCGCCAGGCTTCTGTCATCAACGGGCTGAGGGAGATCCTGCTGCGGACTGTCCGGGGAGTGGACAAGCCGGAGCATTCAGATGTCGCGCCGGATGGCGGTGAACGACTGGATCTGAGCTGGCTTTCAGAGGACGATACCGTGCTGATCCATGATGCGGCCCGTCCGCTGCTGTCGGCCAGGCAGATCGCGGATTGTTTCGGCGCACTTGCCGGGCATGACGGCGTGATGCCTGTGCTGCCGATGAAAGACACTGTTTATCTGAGCCGGGACGGGGAGACGGTGTCGGAATTGCTGGACAGGAAGCGGCTTTTTGCAGGGCAGGCGCCGGAACTGTTCCGGTTCAAGAGGTATTATCAGGCGAACATGGCCCTGGCGCCGGAACGTCTGGCGGTGATCAACGGCTCCACGGAGCCAGCGGTATTAGCGGGGCTGGATATTGCAATGATTCCGGGAGATGAAAATAATTTTAAGGTGACGACGCCGCAGGATCTGGAACGCTTCCGCAGTGCAGTGTGCTGGGATGGATCAGGCGGACGTGGAGAAGGCTGACGCGGGGCATCGTGCCGGACAGCCGGCTTTCCATAAAGACGGAGCACGGCAGCAAGGGGGATGAACATGAAAGCATGGGTACTGCAGGACATCGGAAAGATTACATACAGCGAGATCCCTGAACCGAGCCCGGGAGAAGCGGAAGCGCTGATCCGGGTAAAAGCGGCCGGGATCTGCGGTTCGGACATTCCACGGATCTATCGGGACGGCGCACATAAAATGCCGCTGATCCCCGGTCATGAATTTGCCGGGGAGGTTGCTGCGGTCGGAAAACATGGGGACAGGAAATGGCTGCATAAGCGGGTGGGCGTATATCCGCTGATTCCATGCCGTTCCTGTACAGCCTGCCGGATGGGACGTTATGAAATGTGCAGGCAGTACAGCTACCTCGGCTCCAGGCGCAACGGAGGGTTCGCGGAGTATGCGGCCGTGCCCCAGGAAAATCTGATCGAACTGCCCGATGACATGCCATATGAGCAGGCAGCCATGCTGGAGCCCTTATCGGTGGCAGTACACGCCATGCGCAGACTTCCCATTGCACAGGAAGAGACGGTCACGGTGTGCGGGCTGGGAACGATCGGCATGCTGCTCGCCATGCTCCTTATGGAGCGCGGCATAGAGAAGCTTTTGCTCATAGGCAATAAGGAATACCAGCGTAAGAAAGCACTGGAAATGGGGCTTCCGGAAGAAAATTTCTGTGACAGCCGGAAAGAAGACGTGCCGGAGTGGATGAAGCGGCACACAGGCGGAAACGGCACGGATGTGTTTTTTGAATGTGTCGGCAGGAACCAGACTGCAGCATGGGCGGTGGACCTGACGGCTGCGGGCGGGAAAGTATGCCTTGTGGGGAACCCCTATACGGACATGACGCTGGATCAGCAGACATACTGGAAGATCTTGAGGAATCAGCTTATGGTGGCAGGCACGTGGAACTCATCCTTTTTTGCACCTGGGGGAACCGAGGGGCAGGAATCTACGGACTGGGAATATGCCATGCATCTGTTAGAACAGGGCCGGCTCATGCCGCAGCTTCTGGTCTCGCATAGTTTTGGAATGGCGCAGCTGGAGCGTGGGCTGCATATCATGCGCGATAAGTCGGAGGATTATCTGAAAATAATGGTGTGCGCGGATGGAGATTGATCCCTGCGCAAATTCGAGGGGCATATTTCCGGGAAGCTGTTGCGGAAATATGATTCCGGAAAGTCAGTGTAAAATTCTGGTAACAGTTCAGCCCTCCATCGTATTCAGCCCGGTAATGTCGATGCTCTCCCGGCAGACCGTTGGAGCACGTCGGCACTTGGCGAGGTACTTTCGAGCAGGCACGTTTTTTGTGCCTTGGACCGCTACGTGCGGAACCGAGCGGAAGCGCGTCTGCCGGGAGAGCATCGGCAGTACCGGGCGTGACTTGCAAGGGAAAGGCTGAACTGTTACAAATTCTGAAAATATATCTCTTGCAATCTTTCCCTGCATCTGCTATAGTATTTTTATCGGCAGTGATCGTACTGCCAGAGATCTTTATGACATGGATATCTCTCATTTATCGAGCAAGTATCCCGGTAAAAAGAACAGAAGAACAATAGCAGAATGCGGGAGAGGGAACGGCGGAGTATCCTCCGGCACAGTATTGTGCGTTGGTGTGGCCGTTTTGAATAAAAACATCTCCCCATGCGGAGAGGAGAGCCTTGAAACCCATTGAGGTTTCCCGGGGAGCCAAGGGGATACGGCTGGATATCTATGTGAGGGACGGAAGATCCACCGTCTACAACGTGGAGATGCAGGCGGTGCATGCGTCGAATCTGCCTCAGAGAAGCCGGTACTATCAGAACCTGATCGATGCGAACCTGCTTGATCGGGGAGAGGATTACCGCCTGCTTAACAGAAGTTATGTGATCTTTATCTGCATGGAAGATATCTTTCATAAGGGCAGGCATATCTATACCTTTGAGAACCGCTGCAGGGAAGAGCCAGAGCTTGCCCTCGGCGACGGAACGGTGAAGATTTTTTTAAATCCCTATTCGGAGATGGAAGATGTCACTCCTGAGCTTGGGAATTTCTTAAAGTACCTGGCGGAGGGAGTGGCGGTGGATGAGTATACAGAAAGGCTGGTGGAAGCAGTGGAGACGGCAAAGAAAAATCCAAGGTTGAGGGTGGAATATATGTCCTA
>CANRMK010000209.1 GCA_947631715.1 uncultured Acetatifactor sp. | reverse complement strand
ATTATCCTCATCTATGTGGCGGCGAACCTGTTCGGCGGCTTTGCAGCGGGGAAAAGACTGAAGAACAGAAGATTTCTCTGGGGACTTTTGCTGGGAACGGCTTATTTTGTGGTACTTGCTCTGGTATCGTTAGCTGTGGGCAGAGGAAGCATACAGCTGGGAAATTCTTTTTTCACCACCCTGATCCTGTGCGCAGGCGGCGGTATGCTGGGGGGAATGCTGAGCTGAACGGGCAAAAGCCGCGGCAGCGGCCGGAATTTTGAAAAAAACCTTTTACAAATCCTGTTTTTGTGATATAGTAAATAAGTCCTGTTGTGTTATCGGTACGGCAGGACAGGGAAACAACCTAAGAAAGGTATGGTGAATAAGATATGAAGCACATTAAGACGTTGACCACCAGAGATCTGAAAGAATCCATGAAGAAAGGCGGCTGCGGCGAGTGCCAGACCTCCTGCCAGTCCGCGTGCAAGACTTCCTGCACTGTAGGAAATCAGAGCTGTGAAAAGATCAAGTGATCCAGGATTTGAAAGACTAGGGCAAGCGGCGGTTCGGTCACTTTAGAATCGCTGCTTTCTTTGTGTGAACTGCGGCCGGCCGGGGAGGCGGCACGCGGTCCAGGCGGAAACGAAAGGAAAATCATACCCGTGATACACCAATATAAAAGCAACGGCTTCAACATTGTCCTGGACGTCAACAGCGGCTCCGTTCATGTTGTGGACGATATCGTTTATGATGTGATCCCGTTAGTGGAGCCTCTTGTCAGCGAGGGCATCAAGGATCCGGATACGATCCAGGCCGCAGTAGTGCATTTATCGCGGCTTTCCTGTTCTCAGGAGGAGATCGGCGAAGCGGTCGGCGAGATCCTGGAGCTGGCATCGGCGGGACAGCTTTTTGCCCCTGATGTCTATGAGGATTATGCGGCCGGCCTTAAGGACCGGGATACTGTGGTGAAAGCGCTCTGCCTCCATATCGCCCATGACTGTAATCTGGCCTGCAGATACTGTTTTGCAGGGGAGGGAGAATACCACGGAAGACGGGCGCTCATGACGCCGGAGACAGGGAAGAAAGCGCTGGATTTCCTGGTGGAAAATTCCGGGAACCGCGTAAATCTGGAGGTGGATTTCTTCGGGGGAGAGCCCCTGATGAACTGGGATACGGTAAAGGAGCTGGTGGAGTACGGCAGGAGCCTGGAGAAGCCCCATAATAAAAGGTTCCGCTTTACGCTGACCACGAACGGCGTGCTGTTGAACGATGAGATTCTGGAATTTGCCAACAGGGAGATGGCGAACATCGTCCTGAGCATTGACGGCCGCAGGGAGGTCCACGACAGGATGCGCCCTTTCCGGGGTGGACAGGGAAGCTATGGTCTGATCGTGCCGAAGTTCTTGAAAGTGGCCGAGAGCCGCGGACAAGAACGGTATTATGTACGGGGGACGTTCACCCACAATAATCTGGACTTCTCAAAAGATGTGCTCCACTTGGCAGATCTGGGCTTCAAACAGATTTCCGTGGAGCCTGTGGTGGCGCAGCCGTCGGACGATTATGCCATCACGGAAGCGGATCTTGCGGTGCTGAAAGAGGAATATGACAAGCTGGCATCGGAGATGATAGAACGAAAAAAACAGGGAAAAGGTTTCAACTTTTTCCATTTTATGATAGACTTAAGCGGCGGCCCCTGTGTGGCAAAGAAGCTCTCGGGCTGCGGTTCCGGAACGGAGTATCTGGCAGTGACGCCCTGGGGGGATCTGTATCCCTGCCACCAGTTCGTGGGAAATGAAAAATTCCTCATGGGAAATGTTGACGAGGGCATTCTCAGGGAAGATATCCGGGAGGAATTCAAGTGCTGCAATGTGTACGCCAAGGAAAAGTGCAGAAAGTGTTTTGCGCGGTTCTACTGCAGCGGCGGCTGTGCGGCCAATTCCTACAACTTCCACGGAAAGATCACGGACGCTTACGATGTGGGCTGCGAGCTCGAGAGAAAGCGTGTGGAGTGCGCCATTATGCTGAAAGCGGCGGAAGCGATGGAAGAGTTTTGACGGATCTGCGTGCTGAAGCATGCAGAGGAGTAAGTGTAATCGTTTAGTTAGAAGATTTATTTAGAAGTGATTAGAAGAAGAGAAAGGACGAAAGAACATGAAAAAGAACAGAGCGATCATTACACTGCTTTGTGTCCTGCTGATCCTGATCGGGGTGACTTACATTGATCTTTACGGGGTCAATGCCGAGGGAGACTACAGCGCTTCGGATACCAAGCTCGGCCTGGATCTGGCAGGAGGCGTCAGCATCACCTATCAGGTGGTGGGGGAGGAGGATCCTGACAGCACCGATATGAGCGACACCATTGCAAAGCTGCAGCAGCGCGTGGAGAACTACAGCACGGAGGCTATCGTGTATCAGGAGGGCTCGGACAGGATCAATATCGAGATCCCGGGCGTCAGCGACGCCAATGCGATCCTGAAAGAGCTGGGACGGCCCGGAACGCTGTATTTTATTGCGGAGACAGACTCGGAGGGCAATGAGAACTACAGCAGCCAGGCGGTGCAGAATGCGGACGGCACCTATGGTTATGCCTATGTGCTGAATAAGTCCATCGACGAGCTTCTGGAGGACGGTTCCATCCTGGTCCAGGGCACCGATGTGCAGGATGCCAGGGCCGGTTCCATTCAGACCAATATGGGCAGCGAATATGCTGTGGACCTGACTATGACAGAGGAGGGCACCGCGAAATTTGCGGATGCTACCCGGAATGCATATGAAAAAGGGGAAGCCCTTGGTATTTATTACGACGGAAATATCATCAGTGCGCCTAACGTAAAGGCGGTCCTCACAGACGGACATGCCCAGATCTCTCCCATGGAATCCTTTGAGGAGGCCGAAAAGCTGGCTTCCACGATCCGGATCGGCGGACTGAAGCTGGAACTGGAGGAGCTGCATTCCAAGGTCGTGGGAGCGCAGCTGGGCGTGGAGGCGATTGACACCAGCCTTCTGGCAGGAGCTATCGGTCTGGCGATCGTTGCGCTGTTCATGATCTTTGTATACAGACTGCCCGGCGTGGCTTCCGTGATCGGCCTGATCTCCTATGTGGCTCTGGTGATCCTGCTGATCAACGGCTTTGCAATGACCCTGACGTTAGCAGGGGTGGCCGGCATTATCCTTTCCATCGGTATGGCCGTGGACGCCAATGTGATCATATTTGCCCGTATCCGGGAGGAGCTCGCTTCGGGCAAGACAGTCCGTAACGCGGTGCAGCTTGGATTTGAAAAGGCTCTCTCCGCCATTATCGACGGAAACATTACCACATTGATCGCGGCAGTGGTGCTTTTGTTCCTGGGGCCTGGCTCCGTAAAGGGATTTGCGCAGACGCTGGCGCTGGGCATTGTGCTTTCCATGTTCACGTCCCTTGTAGTGACAAGATATGTGCTCTATGCGTTCTATGCGCTGGGGTTAAAGAATGAGAAGCTTTACGGTGTGGGAAAAGAGCGCAAGGCCTTGAACATTGTCTCCAAAAGAGGGCTTTTCTTTGGCATTTCCGCGGCAGTGATCATTGCCGGCTTCGTGGCAATGGGAGTGTACAGTGCAAAGACCGGAGACGCTTTGAATTACAGCCTTGACTTTAAGGGCGGCACGGCGGTGACCGTGACCTTTGACCATGCTATGACGCTGGAGGAAGCGAACGCCCAGGTAGTACCCGGAATCGAGGAGATTACCGGCAGCGCGGTTCAGGTGCAGACGGTGCAGGATTCCAACGAGGTCATCTTTAAGACGGACACCCTGAGCGTGGAACAGCGCGATGACCTGAACAAGATGTTCGCGGACCAGTTCGGCATTGCGGAAAACGCCATTACCTCCGAGACCATCAGCTCCACCATCAGTGATGAAATGAAGTCGGATACCATCATAGCGGTTCTGGTGGCGATCGTGGGAATGCTGATCTATATCAGGATCCGATTCACGGATATCCGGTTCGGCTTAAGCAGTATCCTGGCGCTGATCCACGATGTGCTCGTGGTGCTCACGTTCTATGCGCTGGCGAGAGTGTCCGTGAGCAATACCTTTGTGGCATGTATGCTCACCATTGTGGGTTATTCCATCAACGCCACCATCGTGATCTTCGATCGCATTCGTGAGAACCGGGCGGTGATGACCAGCAAGGACGATCTGAAGGCGGTGGTGGATAAGAGCATCACACAGACCATGTCCAGGAGCATCTTTACTTCCCTGACGACCTTTATCATGGTAGCAGTGCTGTATGTGCTGGGCGTTACCAGCATCAAGGATTTTGCCCTGCCCCTGATGGTGGGTATTGTGTGCGGTACCTATTCCTCCATCTGCCTTGCGGGAAGCATGTGGTATCTGTTCCGGACGAAATTTGCCCCTAAGAAAGAACGGGAGCAGAAAAAACGCTAAGCGGCTTTCCTATTACAGCGGAGAGTACAGCAGCGATCACAGTAGAAGTTACAACAGCCAGCCTGACGGGCTGGCTGTTGCTATGTCGTGCGCCCGGCGGCGCACGTTTCTAATGG
>CANRMK010000208.1 GCA_947631715.1 uncultured Acetatifactor sp. | reverse complement strand
CTGTCATCTACGGTAGCAGAAAAAATGTTTCCTCTTGCCCCTTTGATGATCGCATCCTGGATTTTTCCGTTAATCAGGCTGCTTGCCTCAACAGACTTGCTCTTATCCCCTGATCCCTTCAGCAGGTAGGTCTCGTTGAACTTGGTGGTCTCGGACACACGGTCAATCTCGGTTACCAGCTGATCGATCTCGTTCTGCACATAGCTTCTGTCATTTTCAGACATGGTGCCGTTGGCAGCCTTTACAGCCAGTTCATTCATTCTCTGCAGCATGTCGTGCACTTCGGTGAGCGCACCCTCTGCGGTCTGCACTGCGGAAATGCCGTCCTGTGCGTTTGCGGAAGCCTGGGTCAGGCCTCTGATCTGCTTTCTCATCTTCTCGCTGATGGACAGTCCTGCTGCATCGTCTGCCGCCCGGTTGATCTTATAGCCGGAAGAGAGCTTCTCGGTGGACTTTGCCTGTGACGCTGTGGTCAGGCCCAGCATCCTGTTAGAGTTCATTGCAGTTAAATTGTGTTGTACTACCATAGTGTACCTCCTTATACGCTGCGCTTCAAATCCGTTTGAAGCGTTTGGGCTTTTGCCCGTGCTTTGGTTTACAGTTGCTATTCAGTTTTTATGAATAAAGAGCCACCCCTAGGTTAGTGACCCCATATTCCGTTGTCATGGGAGCATATCTCTTTTTTGAGAGATATCAGCGAGTGCGCATCACCTGTGCAGCCTGTTCGCGTGTCCCCTGCTGTCAGGTCCTGCTAAATTCTCCCTGAGGAACCGTTCTTCTGCCGGTCTTCTCTGATGATCCGCAAAATTTCTCTCTGCGCCCCGTCAGAGATAGGCTTCTTTTTCTTTACGTAGGATGCCGGCTGTACTGTTCCCGCTTTCTCCGCCGCTTTGCTGCGGACAATCCCCACTTCTTTCGGCGCATCGATCATCAGATGAATATTGTTTCCGGTTCCTCCCACAAAAACGATCTTTACGTTTTCGCCCACCATCAGATACTCGCCGGGTCTTACGGACAAGTTCAGCATATCGTCTACCTCCCTGTTTCTGCGGCTTCAGCCTTGAATCCTCCGAATACAACATTCCTTTATGAAATGTTGTATCCGGCTTTATTGCTTATTTCAAAAAACACATTAAAATTTTGTATCCGTAAACTGTTGTCTTACAGATACCCTTTTAAGAACGACAACGAAAATGGAGCACGCCCGGCGGGCAGAAGGAGGTACAATGAGTACAACACAACCGATCAGGACCAGGGAGGAATTACAAAAATTTGAATGTTTCTACAACGACAGCAGTCCGTTGCACAAAAGGAATTATCTGATGATCATCATGGGGCTTAACACTGCCCTCCGCATCACCGATATTCTGTCTCTGCACTGGGAAGCCGTATATGATTCTCAGAAGCAGGCTCTGAGAGAGCACATAGAATTGACCGAGCAAAAGACCGGAAAGAACACTATGATCGCGCTGAATGACGTTTTAAAGGCTGCACTTCTGTCATGGTTCGAAGTCAAACGTCCAAATCCTCAGGATTATATTTTTGAGAGCATGCGGGGAAAAAAGGCCATCGACCGCTGCCAGGCCTACCGGATCGTTCGAAAAGCGGCCGCCGAAACCGGACTGTCAAAGCACATCAGCTGCCATTCCCTGCGGAAAACTTTCGGATATCACGCCTGGAAGCAGGGCATACCGCCCGCCATTCTCATGAATATCTACAATCATTCTTCCTATCAGATCACCAGACAGTATCTCTGCATCGACCAGGACGATAAAGACAATGTTTTTTATCAGGTCCAGCTGTAGCATTTCAAAAGCCGCAGCTTCCTCTCACGGAAACTGCGGCTTCATTTTACACCAGGGAGCGATCTGACCTTGGAAAAAGAACGGATTCTTGAGAAAATAATTTTTTTCTGATCAGGGGTTAAGTTATGGATTTTCCGTCCGATATATAAAGTGTAGACAGGAAATACAACATTTCATAAAGGAATGTTGTATTCCTGTTTTTATTATATCCGCCTTGTCCACATTTACACTTCCGAACAGACAACTTCCAAACGGCGCCCCTACACTCTCACCCAGACCTGCATTTCCCCCTCTCCGCGATTGTTCCAGGCATAATAAGGCACAAGCGTCAGCACTGTCTCCCTGCCTGACTCAGGCATGTAATCCTCGTACAGCTTTCCGCTCCCGGAACCGGGCAGCCGTAATCCGGGCACTCTCAGCCGATACATCTCATGTCCCAATTCCATCGTTTTTTCCACAGACACCGCCTGCTGATCCACATGCCCGTCCGGGCGGAGCAGTTTTTTCACATCTGCTTTCAAAAGATGCAGGTCTTTCCCGTTGTCCGCCTCCTCCAGGCAATAGCTGAGAGGCCCCCTGACAAACGCCGCTTTCCCCGCGTCTTCACGGACTTTTGTATTTGCCGCCAGCATTCTTGTCTCCATGGGAAAGGAAAGTGCAATTTCATCTCCGCTTTGCCATCTCCCCTTCAGATACAGATATCCGCCGGAAAGCTTCACCTCTGCGATCCGCCCTTTTATGATCTGCGGGGACTGTCTGATGGAAACGCCCTGGTCCGTCACCTCGCATTCAAGCAATACCTCCCCCCGGGCACGCACCCTTACATGAGCCTCCCTGCACCACCCCGGTATGCGGAACGCCAGAGTCCCGTCGGTTTCCTCCAAGGTCTGCAACTCGGCCCTTACATTTCCCTCCCACGGAAAACCGCTCTCCAGCTGCAGTTCCAGTTTCTTTCCATGAAACTGGCATTCTGCCCTGCTGCCGGCGTACAGATGTGTATACAGCGTATCCTCCCCCGCAGTATAAAGATATGCGCCGAGAGAACTCACCGTCCTGGCAATATTGGGAGGACAGCAGGCGCAGCCGAACCACTTCTGCCTTACACTCTTTACATGGCTCTTGCGCTCATCCTTTTCGGACACCTCCGGGACCACCTCCAAGGGGTTGACATAGAAAAAGCTTTTCCCGTCCAGCGCCATTCCCGCCAGCACCGTATTATACAGCGCCTGCTCCATCACATCCCCATATTCAGCCCTGGCCTCGATCTGCAGCATACGTCTGGCAAAAAAGGCCAGTCCGATGGCTGCGCAGGTCTCCGAATAAGCGGTGTCATTGGACAGATCATAGGGAAAAGAAAACGCCTCCCCCAAATGCGTGCCGCCGATCCCGCCCGTCACATACAGCTTTTCTTTCACAATGCTGCCCCAGAGCCGCCTGCAGGCATCATACAGGGATTCGTCCCGCCTAAGCCGGGCCAGATCCGCCATCCCGCTATAGAGATACACGGCCCGAACAGCGTGCCCTACTGCCTCCGTCTGCTCCCTGACAGGCAGATGCGCCTGATAGTAGGCATACCGGAATTCCCCCTGCGGCTGCTGATACGCCCTCCCCTCGTACTTAGCCCGCTCCTGTTCCTCCAGATCAAAATAATATGGCCGCCGCCCGCGCTGATCCACAAAGAATTCCGCCAGATTCAGGTACTTTTCTTCCCCGGTAAGCTCATAGAGCTTCGCCAGAGCCATCTCCGCAATCTCATGGCCGGGATATCCTCTGCGCTGTCCCTCCCCCGGGCCGAAGCTCTCATATACAAGATCCGCATAGCGCCTTGCCGCATTCAGGAGCTTATCCTTGCCTGTAGCCCGGTAATAGGAAACCGCTCCCTCCACAAGGTGTCCCAGACAGTACAGTTCGTGGTGATCTTTCAGGTTCGTAAATATCCTGTCCATACCATTTATAATATAGTAGGTATCCAGATAACCGTTCTCCGCCTGGGCCGCACAGACAACATCGATAGCTTCATCCGCGATGCGTTCCAGTTCAGAATCCGGATGTGCAGTCAGGGAATACCCCACCGCCTCGATCCATTTAAAAAAATCGCTGTCCTGAAACACAAAGCCGTAAAACCGATCGGGATCCGGATGCTCCGGATCCTGCGGCTGAACCTCAAAGCCCCGGAAAGTATACGCAGGAGCCGTAAAGGCCTGCCCCTGTTCCCTCTTTTTCCGAAGCAGCCGTCCTGCCGCCCGGAAATTATGCATGCAATAGCTGGGAGCCGTTCCAGCGATCCTGTCGTTGAGCGCTTCCCACTGATAGGGAATCACCTCTTTGCGCACCAGTTCCTGTTCCCTGCCCCAAAAGGAATCCGTGATCGTTACTCCGGACAGCTCAAGCGGTCTGCTGAATCCTCTCTCCTCCATTTCATGTCCCCTTTCATAAATCTCCGGCCAGATTCATCCAATCTGGCTTGGCAGTGTTCTTTTTTGATTCCATTATACCCAATGGGGGACGTAAAATCAATCCGGCCCTCAACCCCACAGCAAGCATAAAGCATCTTCCATGCGGCAAATATGCACAATTATCTGGTAACAGTTCAGCCCCTTCGTCATATTCAGCCCGGTAATGTCGATGTTCTCCCGGCAGACCGTTGGAGCACGTCGGCACTTGACGAGGTACTCTCGAGCAGGCATGTCTTATATGCCTTGGGTCCGCTACGTGCGGAGCCGAGCGGAAGCGCGTCTGCCGGGAGA
>CANRMK010000207.1 GCA_947631715.1 uncultured Acetatifactor sp. | reverse complement strand
CCCTTGTCTGACAAAAAAAGCTTGTCAGGGCCGGCAGTTTGTGTTAAAATCAATTCTGTTGCAGATAACTGCAAGCAGGATAGCCGGCGTGTCGGAATGGCAGACGAGGCAGACTCAAAATCTGTTGTAGGCAACTACGTGCGGGTTCAAGTCCCGCTGCCGGCAGGAGAAATGGACACCTGGACCGCAGGAAGACCAGCGGGCCGGGTGTTTTTGTCTGTGCTGCTTTTCGCTGCAGCGGGAAATGCCGTGGGGAAGCGCTCCACAGCACAGGGAGGAATGCAAGATGGCGTTCAACTGTTATGAACATACCGTTCAGTACTATGAGACGAATAAGATGGGAATTACCCACCATTCCAACTATATCCGGTGGATGGAAGAGGCAAGGATAGATTTCCTGGCGCAGATCGGCTGGGATTTTGCAAAGCTGGAGGCGCTTGGGATCGTATCCCCTGTCGTCTCGGTGGAATGCCGCTACCAGATTCCCACAAGGTTTTCGGAAACAGTGAAGATCCGGGTATCTGTGGAGGAATTCAAGGGAGTCAAACTAAAGCTTGGATATGTAATGCAGAACGGTGAAGACGATGTTGTCTGCCGGGGCCGGTCAGAGCACTGTTTTTTGGACGGAAACGGGAGGCCGATCCGAATGGCCAGAGAATTTCCGCAATTATTCCAGTGCCTGACTGAATTGGCCGGGCAGGAGAGCGTATGATGCGCGCTCCCATGCGCAAAAGTCGGACGAGCTCACTGCAGGAACATTACAGGGTGGCCGACATAAGGGTAAGCACGATATTGAGGACATAGATGGCAAGCGCCAGGCAGATGCCTACGATCGAGCAGATTTTTCCCGCTTTCGCCAGCCCTGGCTTGGAAGAATTGACGCTGGAGCGGTTGAAAATGATTCCGAAAGCGCCTGCAAGGAAAGCGAACAGAGGTATAAAAAAGCTCAGGCAGATGCTTAAGATGCCCATGATCAGGCTGAGCACTGCTTTCTGGCTGTTGTCCACGGTCTGTACGGTAATGGGGGCTCCGGGCTCAGAGGCATTGGGGGAGGAGGCGTCTGCTGCAGTCATGCCGGGTTCCGGAATGGTCTGATGAAGAAGCTCTATGAGCTTATCGATGTCGCTCTTATAGCCTGCCTTGACGGCCCAGCCCCAGAAACCGGTGAGCGCCTGCTCGCCTCCGAAAGGGCCTTTAAGCCATGCTTCCAGATGGAGCACGCCGTTATTGTAATTCCATGTCATAAAGCGGTAGCCCTCAAAGAAACCATCCCCTCTTCGATAGGCCGGCTGCCCTTTCCAAGTCTTCTGGGTAAAAGAGTGCTTCTGCAGAAAATCGTTCATCATAAAAGCGACAAAATCGTCGGGTTTGTTCAGGACTACATCCTGGGTGTATCTTGCCATTTTTTTCTCCTTTTAAATTCATTCAATGCTGTTTTTTCCATGCCGTTTTTGGCATTTTCACAATTGTTTCCATCTGGAAGTCTGCGCTCAAACTTCCGTTATCTCGTATTCCCGTGAGCCGATTCCCAGTGCGGCGGCCGCTTCGATGGTATGGACGCCGTTGCGGCTTTCGATGCGCTCTAAAAGATGGTCACGGCCGGAATCGTCTGTGGCGGCATAGACCAGATTCAGGCAGGCCTGATCGATGGCAACAGGATCCAGGGACGCCAGAATGCCGATGTCTTTCATGCAGGGATCCTCTGCCACCGCACAGCAGTCACAGTCCACGGACATATTCTTCATGACGTTGATATATGCGGCCCTGCCGCGGAAGCGCTCCACAACGGAGGAGGCGGCATCGGCCATGGCCTCCAGGAAAGAATCGTGGTCTGCCGTCCAGAGATTCTCCGGAACGCCGGCACCGTGAATGTAGGCCTTGCCGAAAGAGGAGGCAATCCCGATGGAGAGCTGTTTTAAGGCTCCGCCATAGCCGCCCATGGGGTGTCCCTTAAAGTGGGAGAGCACAAGGAGAGAATCGTAGTCCGCCAGATTCTTTCCTGTAAAATTTTTGCGGATCACCTTGCCGTTCGGGATGGGAAGCTCCAGGTCGGGCCCCTCCGCGTCCAGCAGATCCACCTTGAAATAGCGGCTCCAGCCATGGGCCTGGATGGTCTTTAGGTGTTTTTCCGTGGTGTCGCGCTGGCCCTCGTATGCGGTGTTGCACTCCACAACGGTCCCGCCCACGGCATCGATGATCGGTCTGAAAAATTCAGGCTTCAGAAAATTCTGATTGCCTGCCTCGCCGGAGTGGAGCTTTACGGCGATCCGCCCGGGCAGGGAAATGCCCAGAATGTTGTACATTTCCAAAACTTTTTCAGGGGTGATGGTCTTTGAGAAAAATACCTTGGATTTCATGCGGCTTCCTTTCCGCCCGTCTGCCGGGCATTTTTTGTGTCATGGGTCTATTATAGCAAATTTTCCAAAGTTTACAAGGCAGAAAAAGAAAACGTAACAGTTCCGCCCGGTACTGCCGATGTTCTCCCGGCAGACGCGCTTCCGCTCGGTTCCGCACGTAACGGTCCAAGGCATATAAGACATGCCTGCTCGAGAGTACCTCGCCAAGTGCCGACGTGCTCCAACGGTCTGCCGGAAGAACATCGGCAGTACCGGGCAGAACTGTTGCAAGAAAACAGAAAATAACAGAAAATAAAGGGCGGAAACGGGAGACAAAATCCCCTCGATATGGTACAATGAAATCAGGAGATCTGCCCCGGGGAGATAGCGGGAGGATCCAGTCCATATGGTACGTCAGATTCCGGCGGCTTAGACCGCAGAGGGGATTGCGTGGAGATGAATATTGCGGTGTGTGATGACTGCAGGGAGGACGCTCTGCATCTGAAAGATATGATCAGCGGGCATAACGTGGAGCTGTATTTCAGCGGGGAACAGCTCCTGGCTGCGATCGGGAATAATGCGGAGAGATACCAGCTATACCTGCTGGACATCTTTCTGGAGGAGATGAGCGGGCTAAAGCTTGCGGGACGGATCCGGGATCATGATGCGGACGCAGTAATCTGCTTTGTCTCCACCAGCGATGCTTTTTACCGGGAGGCCTATGACCTCTATGCGGTACAGTACCTTTTAAAGCCGGTGAAGCAGGAAGCGCTGCTGCAGCTGTTAGAGAGGGTGGAGAGCCGCCAGGCAAAAAACAAGGAAGCCTTTCTGCGCTTTAAGTGGCGCGGCAAGGTAGGCACGATCCCATACAGCAATATTCTTTTTGTCAGCAGCAGGGAGCACAAGCTCTTTATCTACTGCAGAGACGGGGCAGTGCAGGAATGCATCGGGAAAATGGAAAAGATCGCCGGTCAGATCTGTGGTGACGTTTTTTTGAGGGTACATCAGAGCTTTGTGGTGAACATGTACTGCGTGGACAGTCTGGACGGCATGGAAATCTCCATGGGAGACCACAGGATTCCTGTGTCCAGACGGTATTATGCGGAAGTGAAAAAGCGGTATCACGAGATACTGTTCGAGGAGATGAATTGATGCACATACATATTCTGCAGCAGATATCGGTGCTGTGGTCAATGTTCCACGCGCTGGTGCTTTTCCTGATCCTGTTCCGCTCCAGGTACAGTGCGAGGAAGACTTTTCTGCTTTCGGCCTGCTTTGTGGTCCCGCTTGTCATTCTGAATATTGTCATTCTGGCGCTCCGGGGAGGGGACGTGGACGGTGCTGGAAAGCTGTTCATGCTTACCTGCTCCCTGCCCAGCATGGCGGGATTTTACCTGCTGGCCGCAGACAGAAACGCGGGATTCCTGTTCACATTCTGCCTGACGAATACATGGGCGTACTGGATCGTTTCGGTCAGTTCCCTGTTTGACTATTTTTTCCATGGGCATGGCTATATCATGGCTTTCACAGATCTCCTGATCTTTCCTTTCCTGGAATGGCTGGCCTGCAGCCGCGTCCGCAGACCGTTCCAGAAGCTGCAGGAGGAGACAAAAAAAGGCTGGGGCGTATTTGCGGTGATGTCGGTAGTGTATTATATGCTGATGTTCGTCAACGGCTTTTTCCCGGTGCCCGTGGTGGAAAGACGCCAGGATATACCGGCCTATCTGCTTGTTCTGATCCTGATGCCCTGCACTTATGCTACGATCTTTGTCTCTCTCTATCGGCAGCATCTTCTCTTTTCCAGCCGTCAGAATGACAGGATTCTCAGGGATCAGAAGAAGCAGCTGGAAGCCAGGCTGGAAAATCAATTCCGGATCCAGAAGCTGCAGCACGACATGAGAGGGAATGTGCTCGTTCTGGCAGGTCTTTTGGCCGCGGGAGAGGTGGAGAAAGCCCAGGAATATTTGAGCATTGTGGGCGTGAAGATCGATTCGGAGTGCGGACGGTACTGCGGCAACCCTTACCTGGACGCGGTGTTCGATTATTATGACAGAAGATTTTCGGAACAGGGAATCCCCCTGGAACTGGATATCCAGGTGGGAGGGGAAGCGCTGCCGGACGAGGAGCTTCTCTGCCAGATCCTGGCGAACGGGCTTTCCAATGCTTACGATGCGCTCTGCGGCCTGCTTCCGAGAGAAAGGGAAGCTTCGGTCCAGATGCGCTA
>CANRMK010000206.1 GCA_947631715.1 uncultured Acetatifactor sp. | reverse complement strand
GGATAGCCGTCGCTGGCAAGCACCACGCACACCGCCGCATTGTCCTCAAATTCAAGCTCTACCTCGTCAAGCGTGCCGTCGATGCAGGCGTCCACCACGTCCATCAGGTCATTCTTCATTCTGCAGAGCACGACCTGGGCCTCCGGATCCCCGAATCTGGCGTTATATTCCAGCACCCTGGGCCCGTCCGGGGTCAGCATCAGCCCAAAGAAGATCACTCCCTTGAACGGACGTCCCTCCGCGGCCATGGCATCCACCGTGGGCTGATAAATGTATTTCCGGCAGAACGCATCCACCTCCTCCGTGTAGAAGGGGCTCGGGGAAAAGTTTCCCATGCCGCCCGTGTTCGGGCCCTGATCCCCGTCCCTTGCTCTCTTGTGGTCCTGGGCGGAGGTCATGGGCTTCACGGTCCTGCCGTCCACAAAGGAGAGAACGGACACCTCCCGGCCCGTCATATACTCCTCGATGACCATGCGGTTCCCGGCGGAGCCGAAGCGCTTATCCTGCATGATCTCCTTTACGCCGGCCCTGGCCTCCTCAAGGGTATTGCAGATCAGCACGCCCTTTCCCAGCGCCAGGCCGTCCGCTTTCAGGACAATGGGCATTTTCGCCGTCTCAAGGTACGCAAGGGCTCTGTCCGCATCGTCAAAGGTCTCATATGCCGCTGTGGGAATATGGTATTTCTTCATAAGGTCCTTGGAAAACGCCTTGCTGGCCTCCAGGATGGCCGCTTTCCGGTCCGGTCCGAACGCCCGAAGCCCCGCCTCTTTCAGCCAATCCACCAGTCCTCCGGCCAGGGGATCGTCCGGGGCCACGAACACAAGATCCACTGCTTTTTCCTTTGCATAGGCGATGATCCTGTCGAACTCCATCACACCGATGGAGGGTTCGCACTCGGCGATCTGGGCAATGCCCGCGTTGCCCGGCACGCAGTAGATCTTTTCCACCCTGCTGCTCTTTTTCATGCTGGCCGCTATGGCATGCTCCCTGCCTCCGCCTCCCACGATCAATACTTTCATCTTTCCTCTTTTCCGGCTCACTCTGCCGTTCTCCACAGTAAGCCTGCCGTTTGCGATATCGTCGATGGCCTGGGGCAGCAGAATCCACTCCGCCTGCTCCATGACCCGCCTCTGGAGAGTCTCCGGCGTGTCGTCCTCCCGGACCTCCACCGCTTTCTGGGCGATGATGGGCCCCTCGTCCATTCCCTCGTTCACAAAATGCACTGTTGCGCCCGTCACCTTAACGCCGCGCTCCAGCGCTTTCTCATGGACTTTCAGGCCGTAATGCCCCACGCCGCAGAAAGACGGGATCAGAGACGGGTGGATATTTATGATGCGGTTCCTGAACCTGGCCACCATCTCCTCCGGAATCTTCACCAGAAAGCCCGCCAGCACCACCAGATCCGGCGAAAGCTCACACATCTTATCCGTGAAAGCCCTGTTGAAAGCCGCTCTGTCAGGGTATTCCCCGGGGCTCATCAGGATACCGGGAATATGATGCATGCGCGCTCTCTCAAGGGCTTTCGCCCCGGCGTTGTTGCTGATCACCGCCAGCACCTCCGTGTTGGTGATCTTCCCGCTGTCCATGGCATCCAGAATGGCCTGCAGATTCGTTCCGCCTCCGGACACGCACACTACGATCTTCAGCATAAGGTGACCTCTTTCTCTCCCTTTGTACAGCTTCCCACGATCCAGGCCCTCTCGCCGGCGTCCTCCAGGGCTTTCACCGTCCGGCCGCCGTCCTCGGGAGCCACCGCAAGCACCATGCCAAGGCCCATATTATATGTATTGTACATGATCCTCTCTTCAATACCGCCCTTTTTCTGAAGCAGCCCGAACACCGGCGGAACGGGGTAGCTGTCTTTCTTGATGGAAGCCCCGATGCCCTCCGGCAGCATTCTGGGAATATTCTCATAAAAACCGCCGCCTGTGATATGGCTGCAGCCCTTGATCGTAATGCCGGCCCCTTTCACGGCTTTCAGCGCTTTCACATAGATCCTGGTGGGCGTAAGGAGCGTCTCTCCCAGGGTCGCCCCCAGCTCGTCATAATAGGTGTCCAGGCTCTCCCTTGTCATCTCGAACACTTTCCGCACCAGAGAAAATCCGTTGGAATGGACCCCGGAGGAGGCAATGCCGATCAGAGCATCTCCCTCTTTGATATGCTCTCCCGTGATCAGCTCTTTCTCATCGGCCACGCCCACAGCAAAGCCCGCCAGATCGTATTCGTCCTCCGGCATCAGCCCGGGGTGCTCCGCCGTCTCGCCGCCGATCAGGGCCGCGCCGGCCTGTCTGCAGCCCTCCGCGACCCCCTTGACGATCGCCTCGATCTTCTCGGGATAGTTCTTTCCGCAGGCGATGTAATCCAGGAAGAAAAGCGGCTCCCCGCCCGCGCAGGCCACATCGTTCACGCACATGGCCACACAGTCGATGCCCACCGTGTCGTGCTTATCCATCAAGAAAGCCAGCTTGATCTTCGTTCCCACGCCGTCCGTTCCAGACAGCAGAACGGGATTTCCCATGTCCTTTATGGCCGCCATGGAGAATGCGCCCGAGAAACCGCCCAGGCCGCCCATCACCTCGGGCCTCATGGTCTTCTTTACATGCTCCTTTATCAGTTCTACCGAGCGGTATCCCGCCTCAATGTCCACTCCGGCATTCTTATAATCCATCTCTGTACCTGTGCCTTTCCCGTCAGGCCTCTCCCCGGGAGCGGGCCCGAATCCTGCGCCATCTGCGGCATGCTCTTTCTCTGCTTTATTTCTCTGCTCTATTTCCCTGACAAATTTTCGGACATTTTCCCTGTTTTTATACCCCATGTGCGCTTCAGCGCACATACCGATCAATCGTTTGAAAATTTATTTTCAAACTTTCATGCCCTCCAGATACGCCCGGTATCCCTGCTCCTTAAGCTTTGCGTCCTTTTCCTCCACCTGCTCCCTAAGCCTGCCGCTGTAAGCCTTAAGCCTGCCAAGAAGCTCCGGATCGGAGACGGCCAGGATCTTCGCCGCCAGGAGTCCGGCGTTGGCGCCCCCGTTGATGGCCACAGTGGCCACGGGAATGCCGGACGGCATCTGCACGATGGAATAAAGGGAATCCCGTCCCCCCAGGGACGTGGTGTGCATGGGAATGCCGATCACCGGCATGGGAAAGATGGCCGCGCACATACCAGGCAGATGAGCCGCCATGCCCGCTCCCGCTATGATCACCTTAAACCCTTTCTCTTCAGCCGTCCTGGCATATTCAAAAAATACATCCGGCTCCCTGTGGGCGCTGATGATCGCCATTTCATACGAGACGCCCAGTTCCTCCAGAACGTCCGCCGCTTTTGCCATAACGGGCATATCCGAATCGCTGCCCATCACAATACCGACCTTTGCCATGACATCCTCCCTCTTTTTGTCCCAATGCTCATACATAAGATAAGTGTACTAGAATTCTCGCCGGTGCGCAAGCCCTAATTGACATTAAAATAACAAAATATAGATGTTTTATGATTTCTTAATCCTTTTTCTTGTATGTTACGTATGCTCCCCTGGCTCCCGGAACGCTTCGTTCAGTGGTTCCGTGCCCGGCAGGACAAACCTGCCCTCCTTTATGATCTCAATGCGGCTTTTGTCTTTTCTCACCGCGGTCAGCTCTCCCAGCTCATCGTAGGGGATAGTGATGTCTGTATGGCAGTTAAAATAGGCTTTTGCCGGGTCTTCCCGCCTTAGAGCCGCCCTCTCGTTCTCCCGGGCCACGATCCGCCTGCCGTCGGGATTGTACACCTCTATGTCCTCCTCGTGGGCATAGCAGGTATCCCCCACCGCAAAGTGCGGGCCCATCTTCTCCGCGATCAGAATGGGCATCTTCGCCTCCACTCCCAGCCTCCCTGCGGCAACATAGGCGGTGGTGTTGGTGCCGATGGCAAATTCTCCCATGGGCAGAGTCTCGTGCCGAAACAGCACATTTTCCTTTAAAAAGCGCTTATTCTCCTCCGGTTCCGGGAAATTGGCACAGTCGTAACTGCTTATCATGCCGTCCTGAAACGTTATGGCCAGATCCCGGTACTCCAGCCCGTCCAGGAACACCCTTGTCACATGGAGCAGACCGTCCGTCCCTTTCAGCACAGGAGATGTGAACACCTCCCCCACGGGAATGTTCACGTCCGCAACACAGTTCTCGAAAATCGTCTCCTTTGAGGGATCGGAAAGCTTCCACAGGTTCACCCTAAGATCCGTCCTGTTCTCTCCCATGCCCTTGATCTCGCAGTAATCCGCCTGATCCAGGGCGTCGATGAGCTTCTGCTGGACGTCCCGATACAGGGTATAATCCAGGGTATTGATGCGGATAGTCTCCCGAAACAGCTCCGGAAACACCGGCCCGATCTCCGGCACTGGGAAAGCGATGATGGTAAAGCTGCGCTCTTCTGGCAGAATGTATTCTCTGGTGAGAAGACCGGACTGGGAGACATACTCTACCCACAGCCGGTTCTGCTCCTCTGAAAGCCTTGCGGCTTCCGGCTTGTTCACCGGGTCAAAATCTTTCTCTCCGAACGTCTCCACTACCGCCGGGCCGGCAAACAGGAGAGCCTCC
>CANRMK010000205.1 GCA_947631715.1 uncultured Acetatifactor sp. | reverse complement strand
GTATGGCATCTTTCTCTGGACGAAAAGATCCGCCAGATGTGCGAGGCCCGGGAGGACTATTACCGCCGCACCGCCGGGCGGGAAGCGCTGCTCCGGAAGACCACTTCGGAGCGGGACCAGGCTGTCGCGGAGCGGGATCAAGCCATCGCAGAGCTGGACCGCCTCCAGCATCTTCTTGAAAAACACGGAATCAATGTCAACGAGGAAGATACCTAAGGTTTTGAAAGCCGTCCGTTACCAACTGTCGAAGTCTGGCATTTGGCGTTTTGTTTGAATAGAGTTGGGGGAGACGGTCAGAATCTCGAGAATCCCTATCTCTCGTTATAAATCTGCGAAATCGATCATGCGTCAAAGCATCCTAAGATTAGAGGCACGAATCGCATCAAAGCTTGTCCCGTCAGACGGAGTACATTATTTGCCCAGTTTTATCACCACCACTCCATCTACGATCTGTATGCTCCCATCTGTGGGATAACAGGGCATCTGCTGTACCTGTGCTGACTTCTTCAACTCTTCGTCCTCATCATCAAACCATTTCGGACTAAAACCGCAATAAAGATTGATAAATTCCCGTCTTGAATACATAGTGACATAACCGTTCAGGGAAAACATTCCCCGCACATTTCCCTTATAAGCCTTGGACGAAAATGAAGCCATTGTAGTATCTTCCTGAGGCTTCCCCAGCAAATAGACCGGAAGTGACGGTGAATATCCATCCAATCCCTTTACCTGCGCTATCATGGTCGTATAATAAGAAATCGCCTCTGTCTTTGCTATATCGCTTACCACATAATTTCTGTTATTCTGTATAATATACCTGTATACAATCAAAAGCCCTATCAATATGACCACATCTCTGACAAGGCGTCCCTTTGCTCCATGCATAGTCTTTAAATCTGCCGTTTCCACCTGGCTGATCAGACCTACCGGAATCATGCAGTACGAGTAGATGATGAGAGTATCCACCTCCCTGCCGAACATAACAAAACGAATCAGATTAGCAGCAGGCGGAATCATAGCTAATAACAATATAGCAAGAAAAATATTCTTTTTTCGCCGCAATACTTGCCACAGAAAGATCACGCCGAGAAGCCCCATGATCAAAAGCCAACATCCGTTCATGATGCGGCCGGTAGAAACACCGCATATATCTCGAAAGGCCATACCTGTTACATTTTTGTAGGACATCAAGAATGCAGAGGAAACTGTCTCCACGAAATCCTTTAAATTTTCTATGCTTCCTATCCCGTGTCCATTAAATCTAATATTTTTAATTTTCAAAAATAGGGCATTGATCACTGCATATAAAATCAGTCCGCCGGAAAAAATAATTACAAACCGCAAAACTCTGTTCCAAAACTTCCGTATACTTTCCTGCTCTAATACCAGCATCAAATATAAAACCGCCAGAACAGCTGCCACCTGAATATATGCCTGATAAATTCCAAGGCTCAGCGCAAAAAAAATGACCGGTACCAATACCCCCCCGCAATTGCCAGAACTCCCCTATTGGCAGTATCCAGCGTAGATAGGTATACGGCTGCCACAGCCAAGAGCAGCGCCAAAAAATACGCATCCGCCGTGAACATAAATGTAAAAGTACCTGCTACTGTGGGAAAACACACCATAATTGCTCCTGTCATAAGCATCATCAGCGGACTTTTGATCTGAAGAATTTGACACACTAAAATACCGGATAGCGCAATGTAAATTATGGAACACAGGCCTATAAACAGTGGAATAGAAAACTTTCCGGTCAAAATACTTGTATAGTTCAAGAACCACCGTCCCGAGGCAAAGGTAGTTCCCCGGTTCGTCAGCGCAACTACATCATCATGATTTGGCAGCTTATTGAACAACATATATCCATGGCAGATGACCCCCACCACAATTGTTGCCCAAAAGACCCGAGCTAAGATCTTATGATCTTTTATCCAACCTATGATCTTGTCTTCCATAACTTCTGAAACCTCCCACTATAAAAATAAATCATAGCCTTATTTTATCTATCTTTTCTCTCCAATACTGTCTGTCCTGTGTTTCTTTCATAAAAAGCAGCTGCTCCCAGAAAAGGAATGACACAGAATACAGCATATGCATATCGGCACTCTGCATAAACCGGAGCAGCTATCAATAAAGTCACCACAACAGCCAGAACCGGAATTGTCAGGAACAGCTTCCCTCTTTCCCGGCGTACAAGATTTATAAATCCTACTAAACATACGAGCCAAACGTGAAGCCCGATTCCCACTAACGGCTGAAACAAAGGCACATTTTCAAAAAGCCACATATAATCACGGAATAGCTTTCTCACAGCTTTCGATCCCACTTTTCTTTCCAGGCCAAAATCGTTAGAAACTATTGTATCGCTCCAGCGCCAGTATGCGTATCCGCCATTCCAATACCCTTTCGTCTGATCGATCCATGCCTCCAGGTATTTCTTGGGATGCGCGGCTCCCACCTCCAGATACAGTTTCAGATAATCCCATCTATGCTTTTTCAGATAGGAACCATCATCCGTTTTGCGCAACAGGCCTTTAATAGAATCCGAAATGTAATTCTTATAGGTTTCCGGCACAGCCTCCACATCGACAATCTTTTCCAGCAAAGCCTCCTGCTTTTCTGTCAGGTCATCGCAATCCCGAATCGTCCGCGCCACCTGCTGAGCCGGTATGGAAAGTGATTCATAAATATTAGGCCCCGGAATGTGAAGTGCATCCAGCAGGGGAAATTTCATCAGAGACGACAATGCCAAAATTCCAAGAAGACAAATGAGTACACCGTTCCTGTCCGAATGATTCGCATTTTCTGATCCGCAGCGCTGTATTCTGTCCTTTATACTCAGGATGCCATAAGCAAGAACGGTCAGCAGAAACGCCGCCCAGCCATTGCTCCGAAGCAGGCACATGCCTATCCCGCCAATTACCAAACACATGAAATTCCAATGTTTTCTTCCTATCCCGAACAATATTCTTCCATATGCAACCGTAAAAAGCAGCACCGAACCGCCGAACAGTACGTCCTTCCACATCGTGAAGCTGTACATCACATGCAGCGGAAATGCCGCGTAATAGACGAGGACAGCAATCATCAGGTATCTCCGCAGTTTCATCTGATACAGGGTCAGGACGGTATAAGAAAAAATACTGCCCATCACCAAAATCTGAAATAAGAGATACAATACCACCCCTGCTTCAATATTCCCGTTGAGCACCATCCCCATCTTGATACAGGCATTGATCAGAAACGTATGAAAGACCGGATGATGATTGGTAAACTGCCCCATAAGACACTGCCTGATCTGGTTCATCGAATCCGGGCTCAGATTCCCGGGATAATAACATGACAGGAACAGGAACAGATACACTCCCACGATACACAGCAGTGATATTCCAAATATTTGACAGCTCTTTTTCCGGTCATCATATTGTGCCCACTGAAAATGTTCCTGCTTTGCTGTTATCCAGACCAGCAGATGAAACATTAAAAATACCCCCCCCGAAATAATCGCCATAAAATACAGAAGCTTATATAAGACTGGGAACAAAAAAGGAGCATTTTTGATATAGTTTGTTTTCAGTGAAATCCCATAATCAGCTGCAAAAACCGCCATGGAAAACATCACTGCGAATGCAAACGGAATTTTTTCCTTCCAAAAACTCAATCCCCTTTCATGCCTATAATTGTCCCACATGGCCAGGCTGCCCAAGAAAGCAATCAGCAGATAAATACTATAATATGAGTCTGTATCTTTCAGATAAGTTATCCATATATAGCCCAAAATGCATTGTGCTATTATCTGTTTTTTATGCTTTTTATGATTGGCACATATAATCTCTTGACCATCAGCTTTGCCAGCAGTGGAATTATTGCCTTCCAATAATCCTCTCGCTATTTTTTTGTTTTCTGTTTTTTCTATTCTCCACACCCTGTTTTCTGCTTTCTCCTTTCCCCATTCCTACTTTTCTTTTCCGTACAGACAGAATTAAAGCAATAACTTTTTTAGTGTACGCAAACAAACACTGATTCGGCATATGCCAAACCAGGAAATATTTGCATTTTCCCTTTATCCCCTGAATTTCAGAAAGTTTTGTCCTCTCGCCTGCTACAGGCATTGATCAGAAACATATGAAAGACCGGATGATGATTGGTAAACCGCCCCGTAAGACACTGCCTGATCTGGTTCATCGAATCCGGACTCAGATTCCCAGGATAATAACATGACAAGAGCAGGAACCGATACACTCCCACGATACACAGTAAAATGACGGTGGATAACTTCCGCAAAAGGACAAAAAAATTTCAGCATTTTTACAATAACTTTTTTATCTAGGCCAGCTACAGGGCTGAACTGTTACACTTTCACTCCCAAAAATTTATAAGAACCATTGACAGTTCTATTAAAATACTGTAAGATAAGGTCAGTCTTTGATCAAGTCATTCTCATATTTCCTTAAGGGTTCTGGCAGTTCGCCATTATCTCTTGATTGATTGTACTGGTCAGCAGTCTGTTCCACAGTCCTATACCTAACTTCGCGGCTGTTCATGTCTTCCTGACATTTTCCTGCCGCCGCATTCTCACATCCTGAAAGGAGTCT
>CANRMK010000204.1 GCA_947631715.1 uncultured Acetatifactor sp. | reverse complement strand
TACCTCGCCAAGTGCCGACGTGCTCCAACGGTCTGCCGGGAGAACATCGACATTACCGGGCTGAATACGACGGAGAGGCTGAGAGGAGTATAAGTTTGAAAGTAAATTTTCAAATTTTGATTGGTATGCGTGCTGAAGCACGCTAGGGGTATAAAAAATGGCAAGAACAGGAAAAGGGCATGATATCAAAAGGGTGCTTGAGGGAGGCATAGGGGAGGAGCTGGGGATCGAGGCGGGAGACAGGCTTCTTGCCGTAAACGGCGAGGAGCCGGAGGATATTTTTGATTATCGGTTCCTGATCCAGGACAGCTATATCGAGGTGCTGATCGAAAAAAAGGACGGGGAGCAGTGGCTTCTGGAGGTGGATAAGGATCCGGACGAGGATCTTGGGATTGAATTTGAGAGCGGCCTTATGGACGAGTACAGGCGCTGCTGCAACCACTGTGTCTTCTGCTTTATCGACCAGATGCCGCCGGGAATGAGGGAAACGCTCTATTTTAAGGACGATGATTCCCGGCTGTCCTTTCTGCAGGGGAATTATGTGACGCTGACCAATATGTCGGATCACGATATCGAACGGATCTGCCGCTATCATCTGTCACCGATCAACATCTCCTTTCAGACGATGAATCCGGAGCTGAGATGTAAAATGCTGAACAACCGATTTGCGGGAGAAGCGCTGAAAAAGGTAGATGTGCTGAAAGCGGCCGGGATCCGGATGAACGGACAGATCGTGCTCTGCCGGGGCCTGAATGACGGAGAGGAGCTTCGCGGCAGCATCGAAAAGCTGATGGAGTATATCCCGGAGTTAGAGAGTGTGTCCGTGGTGCCGGTGGGGCTGACGAGGTACAGGGACGGACTGTATCCCCTGGAGCCCTTTGACGCTGCGGCGGCCGGCGGGGTCATCGACCTGATCGAGGGCTTTCAGAGGGAATGTCTGAGACGCTTTGGGACGCATTTTATCCACGCCAGTGACGAATGGTATATCCTGGCGGGCAGAGAGCTGCCAAAGGCAGAGTGCTATGACGGGTATCTGCAGCTGGAGAACGGCGTCGGCATGCTGCGCCTCTTTCTGGACGAATTTTCGGAAGCTGTGGCAGAGTACCGCAGACAGGGCGTGCTCCCGGACAGGGAGAAAAGAGGAGAGCTGTCTCTGGCAACGGGGCGGCTCGCATACCCGTATCTATGCAGGATGGCAGATGAGATCACGGCGGAATGCCCCGGTATCCGAGCCCATGTGTACCCCATCACCAATGTTTTTTTCGGGGAGAACATTACCGTATCCGGTCTGCTCACGGGACAGGACATTCTCGCCCAGCTTAAGGGGAAAGAACTGGGAGAGAGGCTTCTGCTGCCGGAGAATGTGTTAAAGAGCGGAGAGGCTCTCTTTTTGGACGATATGACCGTGGAAGAATTGGAAAAGTCTTTACAAGTGCGGATTTCCATTGTAAAATCAAGTGGATATGAGTTGGCCAGGGAACTGCTGCAAATCAGGGAGGACTGAAGCGCTTTTTATCTGTCTGCGGCATGTGCCGCTTTAGAATCAGAAGAGCGGCGCAGGGGGCTATAGATATCGAAAACGGAGGGAAGCATGGCGGAACAAAGGAAGCCGATCGTGGCAGTGGTGGGCAGGCCGAACGTGGGGAAATCCACGCTGTTCAATGCACTGGCCGGTGAAAATATAGCCATTGTAAAGGACACGCCGGGGATTACCAGGGACAGGATCTATGCGGACGTGACCTGGCTTGACAGGACCTTTACGCTGGTGGATACGGGAGGCATTGAGCCTGACAGCAAAGATGTGATCCTGTCCCAGATGCGGGCGCAGGCACAGATCGCCATGGAGACTGCGGATGTGATCATTTTCCTGGTGGACGTGCGCCAGGGGCTGGTAGATGCGGATTCCAAGGTAGCCGATATGCTGCGCCGCAGCCATAAGCCGGTGGTGCTTGTGGTGAACAAGGTGGACAGCTACCAGAAGTTCATGGCGGATGTGTATGAATTTTATAATCTGGGCATCGGAGATCCCTGCCCCATTTCGGCGGCAAATAAGATGGGGCTCGGGGACATGCTGGAAAAGGTAGTGTCTTATTTCCCGGAGACAGATGTGCAGGACGAGGAGGACGAGCGGCCTAGGGTAGCCATTGTAGGGAAGCCCAATGTGGGGAAATCTTCCCTGATCAATAAGCTCCTGGGGGAAGAGAGGCTGATCGTCTCCGATATTGCAGGGACCACCAGGGACGCGGTGGACACAGATGTCACCTACAACGGAAAAGAGTATGTTTTCATCGATACGGCCGGACTGCGGCGGAAGAACAGGGTCAAGGAGGATCTGGAGAGATACATGATCGTGCGCACCGTAAGCGCTGTGGAGCGGGCGGACATCGTGGTTCTGGTCATAGATGCCGTGGAGGGCGTCACCGAGCAGGATGCCAAGATCGCCGGAATCGCCCATGAGCGGGGCAAGGCAGTGATCATCGCGGTGAACAAGTGGGACGCGGTGGAGAAAGACGACAAGACCATTTACCGGGTGACGGAAAAGGTGCGGAACACGCTTTCCTATATGCCCTATGCGGAGATCTTGTTCATCTCGGCGCTGACCGGCCAGCGGCTCACAAAGCTGTTCGAGACCATAGATATGGTCAGCGAAAATCACGCCATGCGGGTGGCGACAGGGGTCTTGAACGAGATCCTGGCGGAGGCCGTAGTGATGCAGCAGCCGCCGTCAGACAAGGGGAAACGCCTGAAGCTCTATTATATCACACAGGTGTCGGTAAAGCCTCCCACCTTTGTGATCTTTGTGAACAACAAGGAGCTGATGCACTTTTCCTACACCAGATATATAGAGAATCAGATACGGGAGACTTTTGGATTCAGGGGGACGCCTCTTCGGTTCCTCATCAGGGAACGCAGCGAAAAGGAGCAATAGGGCTATGATGGAGAGAAGCATTTGTCTGAGACTGATCTGTCTGGGAATCGGGTATGTATTCGGGCTGTTCCAGACTGCGTACTTTTATGGGAAAGCCCACGGGATCGATATCAGGCAGTACGGGAGCGGCAATTCCGGGACCACCAACGCGCTGCGGGTACTGGGGACTAGGGCGGGGCTGATCGTGCTGCTGGGGGACTGTCTGAAATGCATTCTTGCGGTGGTCATTGTGCGGCTGCTCTTCGGAAGCGCACATCACGACATAATTTATCTCCTCTGCCTCTATGCGGGGGCGGGAGCCGTGCTGGGGCATAATTTCCCCTTTTATATGGGATTTCGGGGCGGCAAGGGGATCGCTGCCACGGCGGGGCTGATCCTGTCGTTTCACCCGTATTTTATCATTATGGGCGTTATCGTGTTCTTCGGCGTTTTTTTCACCACACACCTGGTTTCACTGGGCTCGCTTTTGGTGTATGCGTGTTTTGTAGTGGAGATGGTGATCTGCGGCCAGATGGGCGTTTTCGGAGAGATGCCCCAGGCGCAGCTCTATGAGATGTATGCAGTGTCCATATTCCTGGCGGTGATGGCATATTGGCGCCACAGAGAAAATATTAAGCGGCTGATAAAAGGAAACGAGAGAAAGACCTATCTGTTCAAGAAGAATAAGGTAGACCTGGAACCGGCGGCGGAACCAGAGAAAAAGGCAGAGGAGAGGTAATCTGCGGAAAAGAGGGCATATGGCAAGAGTAAGTATTATCGGCGGAGGAAGCTGGGGGATCGCTCTGGCGGTGCTTTTGCACAACAACGGTCATCAGGTGACGGTGTGGTCGGCGCTGGAGACAGAGGTAAAAATGCTGGCTGAGAAGCGGGAGCATAAGATGATGCCGGGCGTGATCCTGCCTGATGATATTCTGTGTACAGGAGATGACAGCACCGCCGTGAAAGGCCAGGATCTGCTTGTGATGGCGGTGGCAAGCTCCTATACGCGAAGAACGGCGGCAAGATTGAGCGCTCTTGTGGAATCTGGGCAGAAGATCGTAAACGTGGCAAAAGGCATCGAGGAGGGGACGCTGATGACGCTCTCCGAGATCATTGAGCAGGAGATCCCTCAGGCGGATGTGGCCGTCATGTCCGGGCCCTCCCATGCAGAGGAAGTGGGCAGAGGACTTCCCACTACCATAGTTGTGGGGGCGAAGAGCAGGGAGACGGCGGAATACATTCAGGGGCTGTTCATGAGCGAGGTGTTCCGGGTCTATGTGAGTCCGGATATCCTGGGAATGGAATTGGGCGGGGCGCTTAAGAACGTGGTAGCCCTTGCCGCAGGCATCGCGGACGGCCTGGGATACGGGGACAACACGAAAGCGGCCCTGATCACCAGAGGTATCGCGGAGATCGGAAGACTGGGGATCGCTATGGGCGGCAGATTTGAGACATTCTGCGGCCTTACGGGAATCGGAGACCTGATCGTGACCTGCGCCAGCATGCACTCCAGAAACCGCCGGGCCGGGATCCTCATCGGGCAGGGCAAGACTTATGAGGAAGCCATGGCGGAGGTGCAGATGGTGGTGGAGGGCGTGTACTCCGCGAAAGCGGCCATGGCCCTCGCAAAGAAATACGATGTGCAGCTGCCTATCATCGAGCAGGTGAATCAGATCCTCTTTGAGGGCAAGAGCCCGGATCAGGCAGTGAA
>CANRMK010000203.1 GCA_947631715.1 uncultured Acetatifactor sp. | reverse complement strand
GGATCGGGAAATAAGGTAGCGGTTATACTTGGCTATGACAAGGACGGATCTCTGCCAAACGGTGAGCTGACGATTCCCAATACCGTGGATGCGTATGCAAGACTTTCCGATAACCTTGGTACGGGAAACGGTTACACTGCCATCGGAAAGAGCGGGAAATTCCTGTACTATAAAGTGGAAGAGCAGGAGACCATTTCCGACGGGAATACTCAGACGATAGCCCATTATTATCCCTGTTATTATGAGACGAAAGATAAATGGCAGTACGCCGACGGAAGTTCTGACACGCAACGGGATTTGGCGGATTTTTATTATTATCCCGACAATATTGTGACACCGGAGAAAGCACCTCTGCAGACTACGTCGCCTGATGATCAGTGGATCAAGGATATTGCTGTCCGCTATATCGGAAATCAGTATCTGGTGTCCGATAGCAAGGGCGGATGGAAAGTTGAAGATGATGTAACGTGGAGTAACAAAGAGACAAAGGGCGTTTTTGCCAATGCGGGCAATATCGTGACCCTGCACGTGGGAGACCAGCTGAGCGGAATCGGGGATTATGCTTTCTATGGCTGCACCAACCTGAGCAGCATCACTTTGAATAACGGACTGAATACCATTGGTGTAGGAGCTTTTGCGGAATGTATCAACATGAGCAGGGCGAATATCGACGTTCATTCCATGGTTCATGTGATCGGCGATTATGCGTTTTATCGCTGCAGGGCGCTGATGAATTTCACACTGCCCAATCAGGTGAGCCAGATCGGCAATTCAGCTTTTGAGAACTGCGAAGCGCTGCAGTCCTTTACCATGGGTGTGGTAAATCCGGACGGAAGTCAGGAAAACGGCCTGTTGAGTAGTCTGGGAGCCCGCGTTTTCAAAAATTGCAGCAGTCTGAAAAATATCAGCTTCAAAAGCCAGTTTACTGAGAATGTTCCCCTGTCCACTTTTGAGGGATGCAGCTCCCTGGAATATATCGAGGTAGCGAACAGTACGATTGATTTTACAGAGGACACAGGGGCCGATTATAAGTTTGAAAACTTTAAAGCGGACGTTCTCCCCACTTTTTATTTTAAGGGACCCAAAGACGGAGCACTGCATGAGACCGCAACGAAAAATCAGGTGGCGTACAGCTATTTTGACGACACCCTGCAGAAAGACGTCTATGAGTTAACCATCACGGAAGAGGGGGGACGAAAGATCGTATACCGGGTGGATGACGATGATAATCTGGTTTACTGTGACACCACAGATCACCTGAATTTTCCGGAGACGGTGTCACTTCCCGACAATATTGGCCCGAATCACATTCGTGTAATCGATACGTCCACTTTTCAGAACCGCTGTGAGCTGACGATGATCACCATTCCCTCATCCATCACGGAGATCAAGGCGGAGGCGTTTAAGGGATGCCATCAGTTAAAGTGGGTGATCTTCAAGGATCCAAACAGTGATCTGATCATAGGGCAGCATGCGTTCCAGACCCAGGAGACGACCTGTAACAAGCCGGAACATCAGGACGCGCTGAAAAAACAGCCGGAACTGAATTTTGTGGGACCGATTTCCTACGAGTCTGCACCTTTTAACTATGCAATGACAAACGGGGAAACCATCGACAACGGCAGCCAGCCTACCACTTATATCAAATACTACAGCGGCTGGCCGTCTCATCTGACAGTGGTGTACAATCCTGAGAAAGATGAGAATGAACTGGTGGATTATCCCACGCTGTCGGGGCTTGCCAATTATTCCACCGATAAATATAAATATCTGACGTCTGATCAGGCTATTGCCATGGCAGGCGCATCTGCAAAGTATAAAGAAAACCTTGCAGAGCCGGGGAAAAATGTTTTATCCACGGATGAGCAGGCTGCTATAGATGCTGCGCTGCATTTGGTGCTTCCCGAGGGAATTGAGGGATTTGCGGATGGACTCTTTGTGAAAAAGGACGGTGTAGGAGGGGAAGAGAAGACAGAGAACGTAGATAAGACGATTACAGCTGCAAGTCTTCGGAAGATAGATGCTGAGGCCTTTAAGGGGCACCAAAATCTGGTGCAGATCAACCTTACGGACGTTACGGAGTCCATTGGCGATCATGCTTTTGAGGACTGTGAAAAACTTACTTCGGTGAATCTGCCGGGAACGGTAAGCAGCCTGGGAACCAGGCCTTTTGCGGGATGCAGCAATCTGTCTTCCGTGAATTTTGGCGGCGGTCCGTATTTTACCTGTGATAACAGCATCATTTATGAATTGGATTCTTCCGGCGCAAAGAACAAATTGGTAGAGTGCCTGGAAGGCCGGCGCAGCACGGTGGTCACGTCAGATGAGACTGAGGGCGTTACGGAGCTCTATCCTGAAGCGTTTATGGGGACGGGAGTGCTCAGCGTTGATATGGGAAATTCCAGAATCAACGTTGTGCCCCAATCGGCTTTTGCCGATACCAGCCATCTGGCCATTGTGGTGCTTCCCAGAACCATGAATGCAGGCAGAATCGAAAACGGTGCCTTTAAAAACAGTGCCATTGAGAGCATTACCATTCCCGGAGAATATATTAATCTGACGGAAAGGGCCTTTTCAGATGATGAGGGAGGAAGTGTTGCGCCGCACTTTGCGGATAAGTCCATGATCGTCATATGCGAAGAAAACAGTATGGCGGATCAGTTTGCAAAAGAGCATGGGCTCTCGTCTTCCTACCAGGCGCCTGAAATTTATTACAATGTCCGTTTCTATTATTACGATGACGGCAATGTGGCCCATCAGATCGGGGACACGCAGGAAGTTCAGTTCGGCCAGAGCGCAAAGGCGCCGGAGCTTCCCGAAGAGGCATTGAGGGAGGGGTATACTTTCACGGGGTGGCTCCCCGATACCTGGCAGGCTGTGACAGGAAATGTGGAAACATATGCCCAGTTTGAAAAGAATGATACCGTGAAATACAACGTGGTCTTTCAGGATTACAATGGAAAGGAGATCAGCAAGCAGCAGGTGGATGCGGGCGGCTCTGCCATTATCCCTCAGAATCCTTACAGGGAGGGATACAAGTTCGACGGCTGGATGCTCTCCGGCGGCGATGGCTCCTATGTGACCAGTTTGACCAACGTGCAGAGTGATATGACGCTGATCGCTCAGTATCATCAGCTTCAGGAGGGAGAAAACCCTGATGACACGCCCACTCCCGGCAGCTCCAATAGCCCCGGAACATCCAATAACCCCGGCAGTTCCAATAGCCCTGGCAGTTCCAACAATCCCGGCAGCTCCAATGCACCGGGAACCAGCGGAAGCCCGGGAGCGTCCGGGACGAGCGGAACACTGTATACCCTGACCGTACAGAACGGCAGCGGCTCCGGAAGCTACGCGGAGGGCTCGCAGCCTATCATCATTGCGAACAATCCCGCGACCGGCCAGGTGTTTGATCATTGGACGGTAAGTCCTGACAATGTGAAGATCGCAAGCACTGTGCTTTCGGCTTCCATTATCACTATGCCGGCGGCAGATGTGACGGTGACGGCCCACTATAAGGCAGGTTCCGGAAGCAGCGGCGGGAGCGGAAGCACCGTCAGCGGCAACTCCCAGCGGCCCAACGGCACCAGCAACAGAGTGACCAACGGCGGCACGACAGTAGTCATTGACAAAAACGGCCTGTCCAACACAGGCGTGGTGTCTGCCACGGTAAACGGATCCTCCGACAACTTTACCGTCAAGATCACTGAGAGCAATGAGGCGACAGAGGCTGCGCTGCGGGCGCTTATGGCGGAGTACGGAACGCTGGACAACATTAAATATTTCCCGATGGACATTTCCCTTTATGATTCCACAGGGACCAATAAGATCACAGATACTACGGGCATAACGGTGACGATCACCCTGCCGCTGCCGGATTCCCTGATCACCTATGCGGGCAATAACAAGGTGGCAGGCGTGGTGGACGGCCAGCTGGACAGACTGGCGGCAAGATTTACGACGATCCAGGGAGTGTCCTGCGTTACCTTTACGGCGGATCACTTCTCGCCTTATCTGATCTATGTGGACACGGGAAATCTCTCCGCCGGCATCGTATCTGACGATACGCCGAAGACGGGAGACGGGATCCATCCCAAGTGGTTTTTGTCCATCGGCCTTGCCTGCATATCCTTTGTGCTCTTTATGCAGAAAGACAACAGAAAACCTAAGAAAGTCAAGGTAAAAGCCAAAGCCTGAGAGGCATGGGGATTTATCATGAAAAAAAGGAAACGGCTAGTTGGTGTCCTGTTGGCAGTGACGGCACTGATCATTATGCAGCTTCCTGGATCGGAAGCAGATGCGGCATCGTCACCTGCTTCCGATTTTAAAATGGAGGGCAGCACGTTAGTCAAGTACCGGGGCAGGGAAAAGAACGTATCCATTCCCGATACCGTGGAAGTCATCGCCGAGGGAGCCTTTGAGGAAAACAGGAATATTGAGCTTGTGGTGATTCCGAATTCTGTGAAGCGCATTGAACCTTATGCGTTCTGGGGCTGCGATCATCTGGACAGCATAGTGCTGGGCAGGGGCCTGAAAGCGGTGGACGATTATGCGTTTGCCGGGTGCAGGGGGCTTGAGCAGATGGTGATCCCATCTAATGTGAAGTCTATCGGTGTGCAGTCTTTCGGAGACTGTGTGAATCTGCGGGATATCTCCATTCCCGTGGAGACCG
>CANRMK010000202.1 GCA_947631715.1 uncultured Acetatifactor sp. | reverse complement strand
TTGCCCACTTCCATGCCCTGGGCTTTCAGGAAAGTATAAGCCATGCCGCCGCCGATGATCAGGGTATCGCACTTCTCGAGCAGGTTCGAGATCACGTTCAGCTTGTCGGCCACCTTAGCGCCGCCTAAGATCGCCACGAAAGGCCTTACAGGGTTCTCCACGGCATTGCCCAGGAAATTAATCTCTTTCTGCATCAGGTAGCCCACTACATTCTCACCGCCCTTTGCAGTGATGAACTTTGTCACGCCCTCTACAGATGCATGTGCCCTGTGGGAGGAACCGAATGCGTCGCATACATAAAGATCTGCCAGATCAGCCAGCTCTTTGCTGAACTGCTCGCCGTTCTTGGTCTCCTCCGCGCCCCGGAAACGGGTGTTCTGCAACAGGACTACATCGCCGTCTTTCATGGCCTCCACAGCCTTGGAAGCCGCCTCGCCGGTCACATTGTAGTCTCCTACGAACACTACCTCCTTGCCCAGCTTCTCGGACAGTCTCTTTGCCACAGGCGCCAGAGACTCGCCCTCATTGGGGCCGTTCTTTACCTTGCCCAGGTGTGAGCAAAGGATCACCTTACCGCCGTCATCGATCAGCTTCTTGATAGTGGGAAGCGCCGCCACGATACGGGTCTCATCGGTGATCTCGCCGTTCTTTAAGGGAACGTTGAAGTCGCATCTCACCAGGACTCTCTTTCCCTTAGCGTTGATATCGTCAACTGATTTCTTATTCAATCCCATTTTAATCTCCATTCCAAGCGAATTTATTCGCTTTGCAAATTGATTCACTTTGCATATTTCATTGAAAAACGGCGGCAGCGCAAACATTCGCCGCCGGGCTCATTACCCTGAAAAAAGGGCCCGGTCCTGCAGACCGGACCCTTTATAGGTCTTGGATTCAGACAGCTCAGCCAAGCTCGCTGAAGTACTTGATGGTGCGGACCATCTGAGAGGTGTAGCTGTTCTCGTTGTCATACCAGGAAACGACCTGTACCTGGGTATTGCCGTCCTCCATGGGAGCTACCATGGTCTGGGTCGCATCAAAGATGGAACCATAGGTGCTTCCCACGATATCGGAAGAAACGATCTCATCGGTGTTGTAAGCGAAAGACTCGGTAGATGCCGCTTTCATAGCCGCATTGATCTCGTCCTTGGTCACAGCGCCCTTTACAACTGCTACCAGGATAGTGGTAGAACCGGTAGGAGTGGGAACGCGCTGTGCGGAGCCGATCAGCTTGCCGTTCAGCTCAGGGATGACCAGGCCGATCGCCTTAGCTGCGCCGGTGGAGTTGGGAACGATATTGCATGCGCCTGCGCGGCTTCTTCTCAGATCGCCCTTTCTCTGAGGTCCGTCAAGGATCATCTGGTCGCCGGTGTAAGCGTGAACGGTGGTCATGATACCGCTCATGATCGGTCTGCAGTCGTTCAGCGCCTTAGCCATGGGAGCCAGGCAGTTGGTGGTGCAGGAAGCTGCGGAGATAACGGTATCCTCAGGCTTTAAGGTCTTATGGTTCACATTGTATACGATGGTAGGGAGGTCACTTCCTGCAGGAGCGGAGATAACGACCTTGCGAGCGCCGGCAGTGATGTGTGCGCTTGCCTTTTCCTTGGAGGTGTAGAAACCGGTACACTCCAGAACCACGTCTACCTTCAGCTCTCCCCAGGGAAGCTTGGAAGCGTCTGCCTCCTTGTAGATGGTGATGGTCTTGCCGTTTACGGTGATGTTATCCTCGCCTGCCACTACAGAGTCAGCATATTTGTACTTACCCTGAGAGGAGTCATACTTCAACAGGTGTGCCAGCATGGAGGGGCTGGTCAGGTCGTTGATCGCAACTACCTCATACCCTTCTGCGTCGAACATCTGTCTGAATGCCAGACGGCCGATCCGGCCGAAACCGTTGATTGCTACTCTTACTGCCATTTTTGTTTCCTCCTAACAAAATTTAATTTTATATATTTTGGCTTCTCTGACAGTGCCTGTCAGATTGTCAAAATTTTATCAGCAAGCATATTTTACATAATTTCCCTCTATAATGCAAGATGTAAATGAAAAAATATTTTGTCTGTCCAAAAAATTTACAGATTGTTTAGAAATGCACGGCCCTGGGGGGAAAGGACCGTCAGCTCCAGCCCATCCGACCTGAGTCCCTCCGAAGCTGCGGCGATCTTAAGGCTTCCCGGCCCATCCGCCCTGACCAAAAGCTGGCATTTCCCGTGAAAGGCACGGCGTGCGGGGAGCTTCTCGCTGTCATGATCCCCCGGGTCTCCGTTCCCTGTCCCAAGGAGCACGCCCGGGCCGATGATCTCAAAACAGAGTTCGTTCTCCGCCCCGGGGACCGTATCGCCGGCCCGATCCACAATATCCACATTGATGATCGCAGTATCGCTCGAGACGATCGTGTCCTTATAGGGCTGAAGCCGTATGGCAAAGGGCTCCCCGGTAGTCCTGACCACATCCTCCGCCGCAGGCTGCCCGTCCCTGTAGCCGATGACCTTTAACTCCCCCGGCTCATAGATCACGTTTTCCCAGGTGAGATACCAGTTCTTCTGCATCTGCTTTTTCCCCTGGCTTTTCCCGTTGACGAACAGCTCCGCCTCCTCCAGATTACTGTAACAGTAGACGTTCACCGGGCCGCCGACTGTCTTGCCCTCCCGGTTCCAGTGGGGAAAAACGTGGACCACGTCCTTTTCCTGCCACCAGCTCTTATAATAATAGTAATTGTCCTTTTCAAAGCCGCAGTAATCAAATATCCCGAACTGGGAGTACACCGCCGGATATTGCAGGGGCGTGGGCTCGCCCCGGTAGTCGAAGCCGGTCCACAGAAAGATTCCCGCCAGATATGGCCGTTTCGCGAAATAATCCCACTCGCTCTCTCCCAGGTCCTTTTTCACCGCCTTGCACTTGTTGGCTATCTTTTCCGGGTTCTCCGGGTCAAGCACATAATATTGTCCGGTGGCCTCATCCGTGCTGTAACAGCCCCGGGTGCCACTGTTGGACGCAGCTTCGGTTATGAGGATCGGCTGCCAGGGCACCCGCTCATGATAGTCGTCCCAGGCGGTGGGGCAGTAATTAAAGCCCATCACGTCAAGATGTTTCGTCACCGGAACATATTTTTCAGCATTGTCGTAGCGCTGCACCCCATCCCAGCACACAACGGCCGAGGTGACACAGCGCGTGGGGTCCAGCTTTCTGATCTCCGCCAGCATTGTGCGCGTGGCCCTGGCAGTTTCCGGGCGATGCTGGGAAAAGATCTCCTCGTTGCCGATGCCCCAGAGGAAGATGGACGGGTGATTTCTGTCGCGCCTCACCATACTTTTCAGACACTGGATATCCTCCGGTGCACTGGACATCCGACGGGTCTCCTCAAACACAAGCATCCCCAGTCTGTCGCATATGTCAAGCAGCGCGGAAGAAGCGGGATAATGCGCGATCCGCAGAGCGTTGGCGCCCATGCCTTTCATTTTGAGGATCCGGTATTCGTTCACACTGTCCGGTATGCCGATCCCCACCCCCGCGTGGTCGTGATGACAGCATAAGCCCTGGATCCTTACGTGCCGTCCGTTCAGGTAAAAAACGCCCTCCGGCTGAAACCGAAATTCCCGGATACCGAATGGAACCGTATATTCCTCCCTCAGTTCGCCGTCCGTATAAAGCCGGAAAACCGCGCTGTATAAATACGGCTGCTCCAGATCCCACAGGGCCGCCTTCTCCAGCGCCAGCTCTTCCGAATATTCTCCCCTGTCCCACTCCCTCACGGAGACCGTTCCGCCGATTTCAGCGGCCCTGTTTCCGTCTGGGTCCAGGATCTCAGCCTGCACGCGGACCTGCTTTTTTTCAAAGCTGCGGTTCACAATATCTGCACGGATCCTCAGAGCCGCCCTCCCGGATTTCAGATCCGGCTCCGCCTGCACGGACACACCCCAGGGAGCCATATGTACGCTGTCAGCGATCTCAAGCCATACATGGCGATATATTCCGCCGCCCTCATACCACCAGCCCTCGCGCCCGGAGGCGTCCACCCGCAGGGCGGCAATATTTTCTCCGTCCATATTCAGGAAATCCGTGATATCGTAATAGAACCCGGTATAGCCGCTGGCGTGGGTCCCCACATAATACTGGTTGATATAAAGCGTACTGCTGCGGTACACGCCGTCAAAATACAGATACACCCGCTTATCTTCCAGACCGCCAGGCAGCCGGAATTTCTTTCTGTACCATGCGATGCCGCCCTCTAAGCATCCGCCGGCAAACAGTCTGCTGCCTATGCTCTCCATCTCGGGGATACGCCGCATTTCCCAGCTGTCCGGGGACTGAAAGCAGTACTCCTTTTCCGAGACGAAATCATGGGGCAGATGGACCGTCCGCCACTTGGAATCGTCAAAGTCCTCCGCAGGCGCTCCCTGGGAATATGCGCGGGCCTTGGCGCCGCCCCAGCCGTCGGTACTGTCACGGGGAGGCAGATCCTCCGGACAGAATTTCCAGCCGTCATCAAACGAAATGCTCTCTCTCATCACGGTGCCTCCTCATGTATGTCATAACAATTTTGGAGTCTCTACTCTGCGATGAACAGCACTCCCAGCGTCCCCGGGCCGCAGTGGCTTGAGACTACGCCGCCCGCCCTGGTCTCCCATATTTCCTGAAAAATGTGCAGATCCTCCAAATACTGCCGCACCTGTTCTACGAT
>CANRMK010000201.1 GCA_947631715.1 uncultured Acetatifactor sp. | reverse complement strand
CTAAGGATAGCATAAACCCGAAAAAATGTGAAACAATTATTAAGAAAAAAAGAAAGTCTTTATTTACATACCAAATTTTGTTATAATATGTTGATATTAGTTTTTGGAAATGACTTTCAGCAGAGCTCTGAACAGATCGAGGTGATTACATGGATTACGGCAGAAAGGGCATCCGGGCAAAACAGAAAGCGCTCAATTCCAAGGGAAAGCGCTGGTGGCGCAAGCTCGTTCTCACCGGCGTGAAGCTTCTGCTCCTGGCCTGTGTGGCTGCGGGCGTGTGGGGCGTATCCGCGGGCATGGGGCTGTACAGAGGGATCCTCTCCGCCACTCCCCAGATCCGTCTCAGCGATGTGGTGGCCATCGGGGAGGCGACCATCGTCTACGACTGTGAGGGCAACGAGCTCGACCAGTATGTGAGCATGAACTCCAACCGGATCCAGATCAACGACATGGACCAGCTGCCGGACTACCTGGGGGAAGCTTTCGTGGCCATTGAGGACGAGCGCTTTTTCCAGCACAACGGCATAGACTTTCAACGGATCGTGGGCGCCGGCTGGATCTTCTTAAAGAGCATGGGACAGGAAAGGCAGGGCGCCAGCACCATCACCCAGCAGCTCCTTAAGAATACCGTATTTACCACATGGACGGAAGAGGGGGACAATCTAATCAAGCAGGTGAAGCGAAAGCTGCAGGAGCAGTACCTGGCCCTGGAAATCTCCAAATATTACTCCAAGGAGGATATCCTGCTCCGGTACATGAACGCCATCAACCTGGGCCAGAATACCCTGGGCGTGGAATCCGCTTCCCTGCGGTATTTCGGAAAATCCGCCAGCGATCTGACTATTTCGGAGGCCGCGGTCATCGCCTGCATCACCCAGAACCCTTACGGCTACAACCCTATCCGGTTTCCGGAAAAGAACGCCAGGCGCCGCAAGACCTGTCTGGACAATATGCTGAGGCTCGGCTTTATCAGCGAGACGGAGTACGAGGAAGCCATCGCCGACACAGACGCCGTGTATGAGCGGATCGGCAACCACGATATCGATTACCGGGAAAATACCAATACCACCGCCGGGTCCTATTTCTCGGACGCGGTCTATGAACAGGTGAAAAAAGACCTTGTGGAGGTGGCAGGCTACTCCGACTCCATGGCCGAGACTCTTCTGACGGCCGGCGGACTGCGCATCGAATCCACGCTGGATCCCTCCATACAGGCGATCCTCGACCAGGAAGCCGCCAATCCGGACAACTTCCCCGACAAGGTGCGTCTTCAGTTAAATTATGCCCTGTCCGTATTTGTGTCCGAGGACGAGACAAAGAATTTCAGCAAGGAAAACATGATCACCTGGTTCAAACAGAATGTAAGCTCCAATTTCAACATGACCTTTAACTCCGAGGAGGCGGCTTATGAGGCCATTTCCACATACCGGGCCGCCGTCATGCAGGAGCTTGGCATTGAGAACACAGAAGACAATTATGAGGAATCCATCACCCTGACCATACAGCCCCAGACTGCCATTGTAGTGGAAGACCAGCACACCGGCTATGTGGTCGCCATGGTGGGCGGCCGCGGCACTAAGGAGGGGAGGCGGACCCTGAACAGGGCCACCAACGCCCTGCGCTCCCCCGGATCTACCTTTAAGGTACTCTCCACTTTCGTGCCGGCCTTAGACAGCGCCGGCCAGACTCTGGCAACGGTCTACAACGACGCCCCCTTTAATTATGATGACGGAACGCCGGTGCACAACTGGTATACTACAGGCTACAAGGGCATCCAGTCCATCCGGGACGCTATCCGGCAGTCCGAAAACATCGTGACGGTAAAAACACTGACCGTGATCACGCCTCAGCTCGGATACGATTACCTGATCAATATGGGCTTTACCACCCTGACAGACGGAACGGAAAAGAACGGCCAGATATACTCCGATGTGCGGCAGCCGTTAGCAATAGGCGGCCTGACCAACGGCGTCTCCCCCTATGAGCTGAACGCCGGATATGCCGCGATCGCCAACATGGGAAACTATGTGACGCCCAAGCTCTACTCCAGAGTTACCGATGCCGACGGCAACGTGATCCTGGACAACACAAATCCTGCCTCCAGGCAGGTCATGAAAGAGACCACCGCTTTCCTGATCACCGATGCCATGGTGGACGTGGTGACTACCGGAACGGGCAGCGGCGCAAGGTTCAACGGTATGTCCATCGCCGGCAAGACGGGGACCTCCTCCGATGACCACGACGTGTGGTTCTCGGGCTTCACCCCCTATTATACCTGCACCGTATGGACAGGTTACGATACTCCCCTGGATATGTCCAGCGAAGAGACCGGGCTGTCAAAAAAGCTGTGGCGCGCCGTTATGTCAAGGATCCACGAGAACCTGCCCAACGAGCCGTTCGAGCGCCCTCAGGGAATCGTCCAGGCACAGGTCTGCAGCCAGTCCGGCCTGCTTCCCGTGGCCGGTCTGTGCGACACGATCCCGGGCAATATCAAGACGGAATACTTTGCGGAGGGCACGGAGCCCGTGGATATCTGCAACATACACTACACCGGCGAGATCTGTGAATACGACGGGCTTCCCGCCAGTGCAGACTGTCCTTTCAAGATTACTGGCACCGTTTCCCTCCCTCTGGTGGAGGATCCGTCCCTGGTACAGGGTTCCACTATCGTAAACCCCGACGGTACGGTCTCCATACCCAGGACGACAAATTACTGCCAGCATGATGCGCTGTTCTATGCGAACCCTGATTACGAGGCTATCCTGAACAGTCAGCGCTGGGAGCTGGAGCAGCGCCATTGGGCCGCCTGGTCCGGCGATGAGTGAGCTTCAGCTTCCCATCGCCGCGCCGGTGTCCCGCCCTGCCCTCTACAGGCTCTTGAGGCAGTCGATCTTTTTCTGCAGCTGCTCAATGCCGCTCTCAGCGTTCTTGACAGCCGTGCACTGCTTCTCGAAAGGGTTGTCAGGGTCTTCCCCGTGCATTTCATAAAAAAGCTTTCCGATCTCCTGATAGTTCTTCCGGATCACTTCCTCACAGGTGGAGATCTGGCTGCGCAGGCTTAGGATCTCGGCCTGGTTCCTGGCCTTGCCCGCTGCCGCTTTCCCTTTGGACGTAATGGTATCCCCCAGTTTTTCAATAAAATCCATGTCAAAACCTCCTCAGTCTGTTTTCAAACATGTCATTTTGCTGCTTCGCCTATAAGTATAGCTCAAAAAACAATGGCCGTAAAGCCGAAAAACCTATGGTCAAGTGAAAGATTTTATGCTATACTGGACAAGGTCAGTGGGAAGTGGACGAACACTGTCCAAATCTATCCGAGGTGAACACACATTATGAATCAACCCCTTTACACTTCCTTAAAAGTACATAATGAAATCGAGCTCTGTGAAATTTCAGACCCGGAATGCAAGGCCCTGATCGAACAGGCCCTCCTAAAAGAGCGCATTTCCTTTTATATCCGCTGGGTAAAGCCCTCGCTGTTCCAGCGCCGGAAAAACCTATGTATTTTCTGCGTCAACGAAAACGTCATGGAAGAAGCGGAGGAAATCGTCCGTTCCATCTGTGACGAGAAAGGGTATCCCGTTAAATTTCTCCTGCGCAGATCCCAGAATCAATATCTGTGAGCAACTCTTCGGAACGGAAATGACTTGAGATGAATACAGAAGCAATTCTATCTTCCAAGAAAAAAATTGTGCTTGCTGAGGGCATGCGCGACGGCATCCCTATCGGGCTCGGTTATCTGGCAGTTTCCTTCTCCCTGGGAGTGGCCGCCAAGAGGGCCGGGCTCAACGCTTTTCAGGGATTCCTGGCAAGTCTTCTTAACAACGCCTCCGCGGGGGAATACGCCGGTTTTACCGTGATAGCCGCTAATGCCAGCTATTTGGAAATGGCACTGATGACGCTGATCGCCAACGCCCGCTATCTTCTGATGAGCTGCGCTCTGAGCCAGCGGTTCTCCCCGGATACCAAGCCGATCCACAGGCTTCTTTTAGGCTATGATGTCACAGACGAGCTGTTCGGCATCACCATCGCCAGGCCTGGGCCCATTGATCCCTGGTATACTTACGGCGCGATCCTGATCGCTATCCCTTGCTGGTCCTTGGGGACTGCCCTCGGCGTGACCGCGGGCAGCATCCTTCCCGCCCGGGCGGTGAGCGCACTGAGCGTGGCGCTGTACGGTATGTTCCTGGCCATTATCATACCCAAGGCCCGGACGGATAAGGTGGTCGCCGCTTTCGTGGTCCTAAGCTTTGTGGCAAGCTCTGCGGCTTCCGGGCTTCCCTTTGTCTCGCGCTTATCCGCGGGCACCAGAACGATTCTCCTGACCGTGATCCTGTCCACCCTTGCGGCACTGCTCTTCCCTGTCCCGCAGCCAGCCCTGCCGGAAGATGACACTTCCCTGCAGGAGCCTAAAAAATGAGGGAGCCAATGACACACAATATATACGTTTACCTTGCGATCATGGCCGGTGTCACTTTCTGCATACGGGTGCTGCCGCTTACCCTGATTCGCAGACAGATAAAGAACCGGTTCTTACAGTCCTTTCTCTATTATGTGCCCTATGTGACCCTGGCGGTGATGACTTTCCCCGCCATGATCGATGCCACCCAGTCCCCTATAGCCGGCGCGGCGGCATTGGTCCTTGGTGTGACCGCGGCCTGGCTGGGTGCAGGGCTTTTTCCCGTATCGGT
>CANRMK010000200.1 GCA_947631715.1 uncultured Acetatifactor sp. | reverse complement strand
ACAGAGCTGGCCCAAGAGGGGGACGCGGTGCTCCTGTCCCCGGCCTGCGCAAGCTGGGGAATGTTCAAGAATTATGAGGAGCGGGGAGATCTCTTTAAGGAATATGTGCGCAATCTCCCATAGGGGCGCGGCTCTTGGTAAGCGAGACAGCCTGCACGGCTTAGCAGGGCGATGCGGGGCTTTCGGGACGGAGCCGGAAAGGAGCGGTCATGGCGGCGCAGAGAACGGCGAGAAGAAAAAGAAAAGAACAATCTGAATATTATTTTGATTACAGCCTCCTGTTCATTGTGCTGTTCTTGCTGGGCTTCGGCCTTGTGATGATCTATTCGGCCAGCTCCTACACAGCGGGCCAGGCTTACAATGACGAGGCATTCTACCTGAAAAAGCAGCTGATCGCGTCCGTCATCGGTCTGGTGGCCATGATCGTTGTGGCCAACATCCCTTACCATGTCTGGGAGCGGTTCGCCACACTGGCCTATGTGGGCTCCATGGCGCTGATTCCGCTGGTGCTGACGCCCCTTGGCGTGGAATCCCACGGCGCCAGACGCTGGATCGAGATCCCCGGCATCGGCCTGAACCTGCAGCCGGCGGAGGTGGCGAAGCTGGGCATGATCCTGTTTTTGGCCACCATGGTCTGTAAGATCGGAAAGGGCGTGCGTACCATGAAAGGGTTTCTGTTCATGGTGGCCCTGCCGATGCCCATTGTGCTGGAGATCTACCTGATCACAAAAAATTTAAGCTCCGCCATCATTATTCTCGGCATCTCGGTGCTAATGGTGTTCGTGGCCAGCCCGGACTACAGGAAATTCGTGATCATGGCGCTGGGGGTGTTGGCCCTGGCGGCCCTGGTAGTGTATCTGGTCATGTCCGGCAGCGAGCTCTTCGCTTTCCGCGGGAGGCGTATCCGGGGCTGGCTGGATCCGGAGAGCGATCCCGAGTATACCACGTTCCAGACCCTGCAGGCTTTGTACGCCATCGGGAGCGGGGGCGTCTGGGGGAAAGGGCTGGGCCAGAGCATGCAGAAGCTAAGCTTCCTGCCGGAGGCCCAGAACGATATGATCTTTTCCATTATCTGCGAGGAGCTGGGGCTTTTCGGGGCGGTGGCCATCATTCTGATGTTCATTCTGCTGCTCTGGCGCATGATGATCATTGCCAACAATGCCACGGATCTGTTCGGGGCCATGCTGGTGGTGGGGGTGATGGGGCATATTGCCATTCAGTCAATTTTAAATATTGCCGTGGTGACCAACTCCATACCCAACACGGGGATCTCCCTCCCCTTTATCAGTTACGGAGGCTCCTCGGTAATGTTCCTGCTCATTGAGATCGGATTGGTGCTAAGCGTTGCTAAGAGGATCCAGCTAAGGGAGCTTTAACTGTCAAAAAGAACTCTGCCGCATAGGATAGAATAGGTCTTTCATTTTGATACCGGGTGGTGTTGTATGGACTCTATTCATATTCAGGGCGGTATCGCTCTGCAGGGCAAGGTTCGGATCCAGGGGTCGAAAAATGCCGCGCTGCCTGTACTGGCGGCGACTCTCCTGACAAAAGAGCGGTCATTCATCAGAAACTGTCCGAAGATATCGGACGTATATGCGATGATCAGCCTGTTAAAGAGCTTGGGCTGTACCGTGAGCTGGGAGGAGGACGGGGTGTATGTGGATCCGTCCCGGGTACAGTGCGGAGAAATGGGATCGGAAGAGGTGACGGGAATGCGCTCTTCCCTGTGCCTTTTGGGGGCGCTGATCGGCAGATGCGGCCGGGTGGTCATGGAATACCCGGGGGGCTGTGTGATCGGGAAGCGTCCCATCGACCTCCACCTGGAGGCCCTGGGGAAGATGGGGGTGTCGTTCCGGGAACAGGAGGGACGGTTGTGCGCGGAGGCGCGGAGGCTTCGGGGGGCCAGGCTGAGGCTTCCTTTCCCCAGTGTGGGGGCCACGGAGAACGTTATCCTTGCGGCCGCCCTGGCGGAGGGGGAGACGGTGCTGGAGGGAGCGGCCCTGGAGCCGGAGATCAGAGCGCTGTGCGGGTATCTGTTGAGCTGCGGCGCCCAGATCGAGGGCGTGGACACAAAGCGGCTGGTGATCCGGGGCGGGCGGCGGCTGTACGGCTCGGAGTACCGGATCCCCGCGGACAGGATCGTGGCGGGGACTTATCTGTTCGCCTGCGTGGGGACCGGCGGGGAAGTGTTTTTGGAGGAGGCGCCCTGGGAGGATATGACGGCGGTTCTTGAGACCGCTGAAAGTATGGGGGCAAAGCTCTGTACGGAGCAGGACGGCATCTATCTCCAGGCGCCGAGGCGGCCCGGCGCGGTCGAGAGGATCCAGACATCGCCCTATCCCGGGTTCCCCACAGATCTGCAGTCCGCGGCTCTGGCCGCTGCGGCGCTGGGAAACGGGGACAGCCTGATCCTGGAGACGATCTTTGAGAACCGCTTCCGGACGGCGGAGGAACTCCGCAAGATGGGGGCGCAGCTGGAGGAGACAGGGACGGGCCGGATGCTGGTGCATGGCGTGGAATCCCTGCACGGCGCCAGAGTGGAGGCAAAAGAGCTCAGGGGCGGGGCGGCCCTTGTGGCGGCCGGACTGATGGCTCGGGGGGAGACGGTAGTGACCGGCTGCCGGTTCATAGACAGAGGATATGAGAACATCTGCCGTGATTTCAGAGAGCTGGGAGCGCGTGTGAGCTGTGGAACCTCCCGGAGATAAGGCCGGCCGAAGAGTCTGCGGCGGCCCGGGCTCTGTGTGCGATACAGGGCCCTGGGATGGATGCGGGGAAAACGGGGGTTAATATGAAGCTAAGGACAGGCATACTGTTAGCAGCGATCCTGGGGATCCTGGCGGTGACGGGAGCGGGATACTTTTTTATCCGGACGTACACTGTCGGCACGGTATATGTGGAGGGCAATGTCCACTATACGGAAGACGAGATCAAGGAAATTGTGATGGCCGGGCCTCTGGGGCACAATTCCCTGTATCTTTCCCTGAAATACAAGAATAAGGGCGTGGAGGGCATTCCCTTTGTGGACGTGATGGACGTAACGATCCTCTCCCCCGACACGATCCGGATCTCCGTGTACGAAAAGGCTCTGACAGGGTACGTGAAGTACCTGGATTCCTGTATGTACTTTGACAAGGACGGATATGTGGTGGAGAGCTCCGCGGAGGTCTCCCCGGGCGTGCCCCAAATCACAGGGCTTTCCTTTGACCATATCGTGCTGGGCGAGCAGCTTCCGGTGGAGGATCCGGCGGTCTTTCAAAGTATCCTGAACATGACGAAGCTGCTGGATAAATATGAACTCTCTTCGGATAAAATATATTTTCAGAGCAACGGAAATATTACACTGTTTTTCGGAAACGTGAAAGCGTCCCTGGGCAGCGGAGGCTCGGATCTGGAGGATAAGCTGATGATCCTGCCGAAGCTCCTGCCCAGCCTGGAGGGGTGCAGCGGGACGCTGCAGATGGAGAATTACAGTGAAAACGGCGGAAGATATATTTTCCAGCCGGACGAAGAGGGGACGGACGTAAGCGGCGGCGATCCTGCGTAACAATTCTGTAAAAAAGTAGTTGCTAAATTGAAAAAATAATTGTATGATAGTCTGTGTGGAGTTTTAGGCTTTGAAGTACAACTGTGTTATTTTACCTTAAATTATAGATAGATGATGTCACATAGTAATCGTAAGGAGGACAGACCTTTGCTTGAGATTAAGACGAACGAAGCAGAATCTGCAGCCAAGATCATCGTGGTCGGCGTTGGCGGGGCAGGCAATAATGCTGTGAATAGAATGGTAGACGAACAGATCGGGGGCGTAGATTTTATCGGTGTGAATACGGATAAACAGGCCCTTCAGCTTTGCAAGGCGCCGAAGCTGCTCCAGATCGGGGAGAAGCTGACGAAAGGACTGGGCGCCGGCGCCAAGCCCGAGGTAGGCGAAAAAGCAGCCGAGGAGAGCGCGGAGGAGATTTCCGCCGCATTAAAGGGTGCGGACATGGTGTTCGTGACCTGCGGCATGGGAGGCGGCACCGGAACGGGAGCGGCTCCTGTGGTGGCAAAGCTGGCAAAAGAGATGGGGATCCTTACGGTGGGCGTTGTGACAAAGCCTTTCCGGTTCGAGGCAAAGACCCGCATGACGAACGCTCTGAACGGCATCGAGCGGATCAAGGAATATGTGGATACTCTGATTGTGATTCCTAACGATAAGCTCCTTGAGATCGTGGACAGGCGCACCACTATGCCGGAGGCGCTTAAGAAAGCGGATGAAGTGCTTCAGCAGGCGGTCCAGGGCATTACGGACCTGATCAATCTGCCCGCCATCATCAATCTTGACTTTGCGGACGTTCAGACCGTCATGACGGACAAGGGGATCGCCCACATCGGCATCGGCGAGGGCAAGGGAGACGACAAGGCGCTGGAGGCTGTGAAGATGGCAGTGGAGAGCCCTCTGCTGGAGACCACGATCACTGGCGCGACCCATATGATCATCAATGTGTCCGGCGATATCACGCTGGCGGACGTGAACGATGCCACCAGCTATGTACAGAATCTGGCAGGAGAGGACGTCAATATCATCTTTGGCGCTATGTACGATGAGTCAAAGTCCGATTCCTGCTCCATCACCGTGATCGCAACGGGACTGGAGGAGGTTTCGGCAAATCCCGTGCAGAACCGCCTTGGCGCAGGGACGGCGTTCCGTCAGCC
>CANRMK010000199.1 GCA_947631715.1 uncultured Acetatifactor sp. | reverse complement strand
ATATGTGGGGCACCATAGCGGTAGAGCATCTCTGGCTTACCGCCGTCGGGCGTCTCGCCTTTCCCATCTTTGCATTCCAGCTGGTGGAGGGCTTCTATCTGACCCATGACCGAAAGACTTACTTAAAGCGTATGTTCTTCTTTGCACTTGTCTCCGAGCTTCCGTTCAATCTGATGACGGAGGGCGGGCTTTTCAATCCCTTTCATCAGAACGTCATGTTCACGTTCTGCCTGTCGCTTCTCGCCATGTCTTTTCTGGAATGGGCGAAGAAGAAAGGGCGGGTGGTGTTTGCCCTGGCGCTGGCGGGGACCTTTGGGGTGGGTTATTTCGTCGGCTTTCTCACTTTTGTGGATTATTTCGGGTACGGCATCTGGATGGCGCTGGTGTTCTATCTGTTCCGGAATGTAAAGTGGGGCTGGGTAGGCCAGCTTGCAGGAATGGTGTATATCAACTGGGGGATAATCGGCGGTCTGGTCTATCTGGTACCCTTGTTCGGCCGGACCATAGAGATCCCGGAGCAGGGGCTTGCGGTCCTCGCCCTGATCCCTATCTGGCTCTATAACGGAAAGCAGGGGCCTCACAGCAGGGCGATCCAGTATGCCTGCTACGGATTTTATCCGGTCCATATGCTGATATTGGGGCTGCTGGCCAAGTTTTAGGTCCGGCGTACTGTGTCCCGGCCATGCCGCAGCCTGCCGCAGGGCATTTGGCTTTTTTGTGTGCAAAGCTGCAGGAAAGGAGGCGTCCGCACCATGTTCGTGCTGAAAGAGAGGAAATACAACTGGCTGGATATGTGGCGTATGCCTTTTGTGTGCGCGCCTTTTTGCACGGTGGCGGTAACGCTTCAGAAATTCAGCACCGCCCTTGCCAATGTGTTCCAGGTGATCGTGGTGGCGAAGTTCCTGGACGAGGCGATCGCCTCACTGGCAGAAAAGAGTTTTAGCAGGGAAACCTTTCTCTGGCTGGGCCTGACGCTTTTGGTCACAGGATGGAAGCGGATCTCCTTTCTGGTGGGAGCCGTCTTTACCCAGCGGGCCATCATACAGGCCAATCAGCAGGTGGCCTGGGAGGCGGCAAAAAAACGTGACCGCCTGGAATACGCTTCCCTGGAGGATCCTGCAACGGAGGAATTGATCAACCGCATCACCGGGAAGCTGGAGCAGACGCTCTGGATGAATCTGCAGTGGTTCCTGAATCTGTTTGCCATCAACATTCCCAGGATCGCGGGCGTCCTGATCATTATGGGGGGCTGTGTGTGGTGGCTTCCGCTTTTGGTGCTGGCGCTGACGATGCCCGTATTTTTCTTTTCCTTAAAGAACGGAAAAAGAGTGTATCAGGCTGTGGGGGAAGCAGCTCTTTATGAGAGGCGGCACAAATATCTGTTCAGCATTCTCACCGGAAGAGAGTCGGTAGAGGAAAGGAGCCTTTTTGGCTACACCGGAAAGGTGAACGAAAAGTGGCACGGCCAGTATGAGGAGGCCCGGAAGTTAAATCTAAGGTCTCAGATGCTGTATGTGGGCAATATCCTGAGAGGAACGGCCATAAACAGTGTCCTGGCGGTCATCGTGGTGCTTGCGATGATACCGCTCACCGTGAGAGGACAGCTGACGGCAGGTATCTTTATCTCTCTGGTGACGTCCCTGTACGATCTGATCGAACTGATGGGAAAGAACACTTCCAGAGCCTTTAACCAGGTGGCGGAAGCCCAGGAGTTCATGAAAGATTTCACCGCCTTTGCGGCGCTGCCGGAACGGCATTGGAATAGTGGGACGCCGGACGGGGCGGGCAGCGGGGCTGCCGCGTTCCAGACGCTGGAGCTTCGCCATGTGACTTTCCGGTATCCGGGCACGGAGGCGGTTATTCTAAAGGATCTTTCCCTGACGTTACAGCAGGGCGGGCATTACGCTGTGGTGGGGGAGAACGGCGCGGGGAAATCTACCCTGATCAAGCTTATGCTGGGATTTTACCGGGATTATGAGGGAGAGATTCTCTATAACGGGAGAGAAATGCGCACCTTTTCACAGGAAGAGTGGTTCCGGAATTTTTCCTGTGTTTTTCAGGATTTTGCCAGGTATTATCTGTCCGTGGAGGAGAATATCTGCCTGGGAACGGGAGACCTGGGCCCGGAGGAAGAGGAGACGGAGAAGCAGAGAGCGTTTCGGCGCAGGCGCATGGAGGAGGCCGCGGGGCTTTTGGACCTTACCGGCGCTGTGTCCGGTCTGAAGGACGGATACCGGACCAGGCTGGGCAAGCTGGACGAAGACAGTGTGGATCTCTCCGGCGGCCAGTGGCAGCGGGTGGCCATGGCAAGGGCTATGATGAACGATGCGGCGCTTTTGATTCTGGACGAGCCCACAGCGGCATTGGACCCTGTCAGCGAGAGCAGGCTGTATGAAGAGTTTGGCAGGATAAGCAGGGGACGCACTACTGTTTTCATCAGTCACCGGCTGGGTTCCACCAGGCTGTCGGATACGATCTTTGTGCTGAAGGACGGCCGGGTAAAAGAGGCGGGAAGCCATGAGGAGCTGATGGCATCTGGCGGCGTCTACGCCCAAATGTATGAGACTCAGCAGAGCTGGTATCAGGCCGAAGGAAGAGACCGGGCGGAAAGGAGCGCGGAATGAGGACGGAAAGGCCAAAGGGCTCCGAGCCGTGTGACGGAGGCGGCAAAAAGGGGAAAAATGGGAAAAAGAAGAAATACGGCCTGCTTTCCATGACCATCTATGTGTTTGCCATGGGGGCGAAAAAGCTGCCTTTAGCGCTGCCGGCTCTGATCTTTCTCTTCGTGTTTGCAGGGTGCGCCACAACGGGGAAGACCTTTTTAAAGCAGACGTTCTTTTCTGCGGTGGAGGATCTGGCGCAAAAGGGGACCGGCGCCTTTACGGTGGCGGGATACGGAGCGGCGATCGCCCTGATGCCTGTCTTTTTTGCCGTTGTGAACGCCATAAGCGGATGGCTCAGTCAGACATTTTACGGTGTGGCACAGGGGTATATGGGAGAGCGCTTAAATGAAAAGGCGGCAAGGGTGGATCCCCTGGCGTATGAAGACAACCGGTTCCTGGATCAGATCAACAAGGCTTACGCGGGACTGGAGGCAGTGGGCGAGATCGTGGATATTGTGCTGCATATCCTGATGGAGCAGTGTGTATATCTGGTGTCCATGGCGGTCTACCTGTACCTGGTAAAGCCCCAGCTTCTCCTGGCGTTCTTGCTTTCCCTTGTGCCCAATGCCGTCAGCGCCACTCTGCGCCGGAGGCTGTATGCGCACAAGGAGTACAAGGCGGCGCCCTACCGCAGGAAATATGAATATTATGACAAATGCTTCTGCAGCAGAGAGTATGCGAAAGAGACCAGACTTTGGAGGGCGGAGGGGTATTTTAAAAGGCTGTACTACCGGAATCTCTCGGAGTATGCCCGGCTGGACTGGGAGACCAACAAAAGGGCGTCTCTTCTGGACCTGGGCAGCAAACTCTTTAATCTGGCCGGATATGTGGCCACTGTGCTGCTGCTGTTCTACTATGTGTTCCAGGGGGAGCTTGGCGTAAGCGTTTTTGCGGCGGTGTTCACTTCCCTGGACGATCTGGACTGGAGAGTCACCTCCTTGTTCAACGGCGAGATCGGCACTATTAACACAAGGTTCGGCCAGGCTCAGAACTATTTTGACTTTCTGCAGCTGCCGGAGCGGAAAGGGGAGGATACGGCGCCCTTAAAGCGGGAGCGCATAGAGCTTCAGGACGTATCCTTTACCTATCCCGGCAGCGAAAAGCCGGCGCTTGAGCACATTGACCTGACGGTGGACAGGGGAGAGACCATCGCCGTCGTGGGAGCGAACGGCTCCGGGAAATCCACCCTGACCAGACTGCTTGTGGGATTGTACCTGCCCTCCTCTGGACAGATCCTGATCGACGGGAAAAGCGTGTCGAGGATCGCTCCCCAGTCTCTTTATGAGAAGGTGTCCGCGGTCTTTCAGCGGTATCAGTCCTATAAGATGACAGTGGCGGAAAATGTGCAGATATCAGAGACGGAGAAGACGGACAAAAGGGATCGGACCGGCGCAGAGTCCCAAGAGGCAGGGGGGCATGATCTGGGGAAAGCACTGGAGGAAGCACTGGAGGAAGCGGATTTCTCCCCTGAGAGCGATAAACTCACGGACGGCTTAGAGACGATGCTGGGAAAGGATTTCGGCGGCGTGGACCTCTCCGGCGGCCAGTGGCAGAGGCTGGCTATCGCCAGGGGGCTTTACCGCAGTCACGATATGATCATTCTAGACGAGCCTACAGCGGCCATCGATCCCCTGGAGGAGGCGCGGATCTACCGCAAGTTCGCAGAGATCTCCCGCGAGCGGACGGCTTTTATCGTCACTCACAGGCTGGGCTCCGCCCAGATCGCGGACCGGATCGTTGTCATGGACAGCGGGCGGATCGTGGACATGGGGACCCATGAGGAGCTGATGCGCCGGCCGGGGAAATACCGGGAAATGTACCGGGCGCAGGCCAAGTGGTACCAGTGACGGCCTTGAGGGGAAATGTTTGGAGCTGGTTTGGGTAATAGTTCAGCCTTTCCGTCGTATTCAGCCCGGTAATGTCGATGTTCTCCCGGCAGACCGTTGGAGCACGTCGGCACTTGGCGAGGTACTCTCGAGCCTAGTGTCCGTTACGTGCGGAGCCGAGCGGAAGCGCGTCTGCCGGGAGAACATCGGCAGTACCGGGCGTGACTTGCAGAGGAAA
>CANRMK010000198.1 GCA_947631715.1 uncultured Acetatifactor sp. | reverse complement strand
TATTATGAAAATTTGCTTTTATCCGAAGCTGGCGGCCACTGATATCCGGAAGAACAGGCGTCTGTTCGTGCCGTATATCCTGACCTGCACAGGAATGGTAATGATGTTTTATATTATTATGTATCTGGCGCTGAGCGATGGGCTGTCCTGTCTGACCGGGGCGGAAACCCTCAGGGATATTTTTGCCCTGGGAAGCTGGGTGATGGCGATCTTTGCAGGTATTTTTCTCTTTTATACCAACTCTTTCCTGATCCGGCGCAGGAAGAAAGAATTCGGCCTGTACAATATCCTGGGCATGGGAAAAGGAAATATTGCCCGGATCCTGTTTTGGGAGACGCTCCTCATTGCGGCAATCTCCATCGGGACGGGACTGCTTGCGGGTATTGCGTTTTCCAAGCTGGCGGAATTGGGATTTGTGAACATAATGCACGGCGAAGTGCATTATACCCTGTATGTTTCTCCCCTGTCCATAAAAAGGAGCGTGCAGGTATTCGGCGTCATTTTTGTCCTGCTGTTCCTCAATGCCGCCAGGCAGGTGCGATTCTCTAGCGCTGTGTCCCTGCTGCGCAGTGAAAACGCAGGGGAAAAGCCGCCCAGGGGAAATCTCCTTCTGGGACTGGCAGGGGTTCTGCTGCTGGGGACGGCTTATTACTTTGCCGCCGTTATCCGGGATCCTTTGGTCGCGCTGCTGTATTTCTTTGCGGCGGTGGTGATGGTGATCCTGGGAACCTATCTGGTGATGATCGCGGGTTCCGTGAGCTTCTGCCGGATCCTGCAGAAAAATAAGAGGTATTATTATCGGTCCGACCATTTTGTGTCGGTGGCGTCCATGGCCTACCGCATGAAGCGCAACGGCGCGGGGCTGGCGTCCATATGCATTCTTGCCACAATGGTGTTAGTCACTATGGCTTCCTGTGCCTGTCTCTATTTTGGGGAGGAAAGCGCTATCGAGGAAAGGTTTCCGCGGGAGATCAACCTGGAATTCAGAATGGAGGATCCGAACGATCTGAACGATGACCACATTCGGAAGCTCAGGGACGGAATCGCGGCGAAGCTGAGAGAGCGCGGAGCCGTCCCGGAAAATGATTACTGTTTTCGGTGCATAAGCTTTGCGGGAATCCTGACGGGGGACACCGTTGACGTGGACGGAAGCGGCCAGCAGGTTTCCGATGAGGTGGCGGTGCCAAAAATCTTTAACTTTGTGCCGTTAGAGGATTATAATGCGCAGTTGGGCGCAGACGAGACTCTTGAGGACGGAGAGGCGCTGATCTACCTCAACCGGGGAAGCTATGGCAGCGATACCATCTCTTTCCGGCAGGGGAACTCTTTCCGGATCAAAAGACAGGTGGATGATTTCCTGGCAAACGGAGATTCCGCCATGAACATTTTTTCCAGCATTGTGCTGATCGTTCCGGACCTGAAGGAAAGCGTGCTGGGGCTGGAGAGCCTGGCCGATTTTCAGGGAGACCGGGTGATCCACATGAAATGGATATGGAACCTTGACACCGGCCTGGAACCGGAGGAGCAGGTCGCTCTGTTCCATGAAATGTATCAGATCATGGTGGATCCGGCCACAAAGGAACAGCTGGGCTATAGTACCTGTACTTTGAGCTCTCAGGAAAATGAGAGAAGCGATTTTTACGGCATGTTCGGGGCGCTGTTCTATATCGGGATCCTTTTGAGCGCTGTTTTTATCCTGGCAGCTGTTCTGATCATTTATTATAAGCAGATCTCGGAGGGATACGAGGATCAGGAGCGCTTTGAGATCATGCAGAAAGTGGGCATGACCCGGCGGGAGATCCGCAAAAGCATTAATTCCCAGCTGCTGACGGTTTTCTTTATCCCGCTGGCGTTCGCAGTGCTGCATCTGGCCTTTGCATTCCCGGTGATCCAGAAGATCCTGCTGGCGTTTAATGTGAATAACAGACAGCTGTTTCTGGCAACGACCGGAATCACGGCAGCAGTGTTCGGCGTATTCTATGCGGCAGTGTACCGGCTTACGTCCAATGCCTACTATTATATTGTCAGCGGCGCAAGGGAGGAAGCTCGGTAAAAGTACAGATGGGCAGAGGAAAGGAAGTGGGATACGGTATGAAAAGCAGGAAGAAGAAACATATTCTGAGAAATGCAGGGATCTGCGCAGCTCTTGTATTGGCCTTGGCGGCTGTGGCGGTGGGCGCATCTTTCGGGATCAAGGGGTATCGGATGTACCGGGATGCCATATCGCAGTTTTCCCTGGAGGAGAGGGTGGATGCCGTCCGCAGCCGGGATCATTTTACAAAGTATGAGGATTTGCCGGAATTTTATGTGAATGCAGTGATCTCCGCAGAGGACAGGCGGTTCTGGAAGCACGGAGGGATCGACCCTGCCGCCATCTGCAGGGCCCTCTGGGTGGATCTTAAGTCTATGTCCTTTGAAGAGGGAGGCAGTACGATCACGCAGCAGGTGGCAAAAAATATGCTTTTTACCCAGGAAAAGAAGCTGGAGCGCAAGGCTGCGGAATGCTTTGCGGCTATCGCCCTGGAAGCCCGCTGCAGCAAGCAGGAAATCCTGGAATTATATGTAAACACTGCCTATTTTGGCAGCAATCATTACGGTATCTATGATGCGGCCATGGGGTATTTTCATAAAAGCCCCGGAGAACTGACGGAGTATGAGGCCGCCATGCTGGCCGGGCTTCCGAACGCTCCGTCCGTATATTCCCCGGACACGAACAGGGAACTGGCAAAGAAGCGGACTGTGCAGGTGCTGAACAGTATGGTGGAGAACAGGGTCCTTACCAAGGAGGAGGCGCTGCAGATCCGGGACTTTTCGGACCGGCTCCCTGGCACAGATGATTGATTTCTGTACCTCTGTTATGGTAAAATGAGAAGCGGCGAATGGCCATCCAACTGTAAATGCGGAGCTTTTATGTATTCAGGGGCAGGAGAGGGGACCGGGAATGTATCGGATGCTGATCGTTGAAGATGACCGCAGCATTGCGGAGACCATCAGGGAGCAGGCGCAGATGTGGGATCTGGACGTCCGGCTGACGGAGGATTTCCGAAATGTGCTTACGGACTATACAGAGTATCAGCCTCATATTATCCTGCTGGATATCGGCCTGCCTTTTTACGACGGATACTATTGGTGCAGCGAGCTGCGCAGAATCTCCAGGGTGCCCATTATCTTTATCTCGTCCGCCTCAGACAACATGAACATCGTGATGGCTATGAATATGGGGGCGGATGATTTTATCGCGAAGCCCTTTGACGGAAATGTGTTGATCGCCAAGATACAGGCGCTGCTGCGCAGAACTTATGATTTTTCTTCCGGCGCTCTCATTCTGGAGCACAGGGGAGCTTTTTTGAACACCGGGGACGATACGCTGGTCTTTGAGGGGAAAAGCATTTCCCTTTCCAAGAATGAATACCGGATCCTTTTGTGCCTTATGGAGAACAAGGGAAAGATCGTGAGCCGGGAAAAGCTGATGGAGCGGCTGTGGAAAACCCAGCAGTTCGTGGACGAAAATACACTGACGGTAAATGTCAATCGTCTGCGGAAGAAGCTGGACGCCGCCGGACTTCCGAACTTTATCACGACCAGGACGGGACTGGGATATCTTGTGGAAGCGTGAAGCGGATCCTCGAACGCCGTACAGATGTCTCGCGCATGCGTGCTGAGACACGCGAGGGGGATATAGATGAAACTGTTTTGGGAGTATCTGAAGCAACATCGGAAAGGGATTCTGGCTTTTGCTTTGTTCAGCGTGATCTTCAGCGTGAGTTTTCTGCTGTACCATCTGCCGGCGGAAGCGGTGCTGTATCCTGCCTTTCTCTGCACGCTGTTTGGGGCGGCGTTCTTTTTGTGGGATTTCTTTCAGATGATGGGCCGCCATAAAATTCTGTGCGGATTGCAGAAAATGACGGCGGACATGATTTCGGATCTGCCGGAGGCGGGTGGAATCGAAACCAGGGATTATCAGGAAATCGTGCGCTGCCTGAAGAATGAGACGGCGGCGCTGCAGGCGTCCTTTTCCGTCCGCTATCAGGACATGATGGAATACTATACGATCTGGGTGCACCAGATCAAGACGCCTATTACCTCCATGCGCCTTTCGCTGGAGCCGGAGGACACGCCTCTGTCCAGAAAGCTTTCCGCCGATCTGCGTCAGATCGAGCAGTATGTGGAGATGGTGCTGGCATTTCTGCGGCTGGACTCCGACACCGGGGATTATGTGTTCAAGGAATACGATCTGGACGGCATTGTGAAACAGTCCATTGCGAAGTTTGCCTCGGATTTTATTGCCCGGAGGATCCGGCTTGAGTATGAACCGGTCAATTTAAGGATCGTGACAGACGAGAAATGGCTCTCCTTTGTGATGGAACAGGTGCTTTCCAATGCGCTGAAGTATACGAGACAGGGCAGTATCCGGATTTATCTGCAGGAGCCGGCAACGCTCTGTGTCGAGGACACCGGGATCGGTATTGAGCCTGACGATCTGCCCAGGGTCTTTGAAAAGGGATATACGGGCTATAACGGCCGCAGGGATAAGCGGGCCAGCGGCATCGGGCTTTACCTCTGCAGGCGGATCTGCAGGAAGCTGGGGGCGGAGATCAGCATTGCCTCCCGGCCGGGCCGGGGGACCCGCGTGTTTCTCTGCCTGAAGCAGTATGAATTGAGGAAAGAGTGAGTGAGAGTGAAGGTCGTGCATGTTGCAGAATGCTTTCGGGTGTGTTATACTATATTGAATAAATACACAT